>CAZXPK010000020.1:0-35056 GCA_964642565.1 uncultured Anaerolineaceae bacterium | reverse complement strand
AGATGTAACCCTGCTCCAGGAATAATGCCTGGGCCGCCGCGACGATCAGGTTGCGTGTCGCCTGCGCTTGCCTTTGGCGATGGGTTGTTTTTAATTCACTATTGACATCTGTCATATGTTGTAGTATACCTACACTCATTAGAGTTATACTATATTATATTAGAGGTATAGGAAAATGTCAAGTGAAGATACTTATAACACCATCGTGATCGGTGGTGGTCAGGCAGGCCTGACCACCGGCTATTATCTCAGCCAACGCGGTGAACACTATCTCATCCTGGATGAAAACGACCGCACTGGTGCCACCTGGCGCAACCGGTGGGACAGCCTGCGCCTGTTCACCCCCAGCCAAAATAACTACCTGCCGGGGATGAAGTTCCCCAAGCCTGATTTCTACTTCCCCGCCAAAGATGAAACCGCCGATTTCCTGGAAACTTACGCCAGGCATTTCAACCTGCCGATACGGTATGGCGTGAAGGTGGATGGTCTCCATCGCAATGAAGGAGGATACCAGCTGTTTGCGGGCGAGGCCAGCTATCATGCGCAGAATGTGATCGTGGCTACGGGCGCATTCAACAAACCTTACTCTCCTGCTATCACCCATGAGATACCACAGGGAATTTTCCAGATGCACTCAGCAGACTATCACCGCCCCAATGACGTCCCGGTGCAGAATGTAGCTGTGGTGGGAGCGGGTAATTCAGGAGCTGAGATAGCCCTCGAGCTCGCAAAAGCCGGAAGAAAGGTCTGGCTGGCAGGGCGCGATGTGGGGAGCATCCCGGCGAATAAGCTGGGCCGGCTGTTGGGCGGTAAGCCTTATTGGTGGTTCCTGCGGCGAGTGATGACCATCAAAACCCCGCTTGGTAGGCGGATGAAGGCAAACGTGCTTACTCACGGCAACCCACTCGTCCGCATCCGGCGTGAAGAAGTGGGTGGTGCTGGAGTTGAATTCACCCTACGCCTGGCAGCTGCCCGGGATGGTAAACCGCAGACTGAGGACGGACGGACATTGCCCGTGGAGGGGGTCATCTGGGCGACCGGTTTTCGCCCCGATTACCATTGGATCAACCTGCCAATCTTTGATGCATCAGGACGCCCACGGCATGAACGTGGTGTGGTGCCTGAAGCACTTGGGCTGTACTTCGTCGGTTTGCACTTCCAATTTGGACTGACTTCGTCTCTGTTAGGTGGTGTGGGTGAGGATGCGCGATTTATTGTGAAGCAGATAAGGTAGTAGATATCCCTTGACTTTATTCGAACAATCGTACTTAAATACTTATGGCCGCATACAGAGGAGTACGTTATAACATGAATGCAAATGCCTTTCGCCATTTCTACGGCTATCACTTCTCTGAAAATCGTAAAATATGGGAAACATATATCACTCTATTATCGCATGAACAGTTCACCCAAAATGTGGACTACTCTTATGGGTCTGTTCGAAACCAAATCGTTCATCTCATGAGCGTTGATGATACATGGTTTAGCGGATTGCGAGGCGTCGAAATCCCAGAATCGCTTAATCCCGCTAACTTTGACAATCGGGAAATCATTCGGGCACACTGGGACAACGTTGAGCAAAATATGCGCGATTATCTTGCAAAATTGCAGGACGATATGTTATTCGAAAAACCGTTTGCAGATGGAGAAGACAAAGATCTTATTCTATGGCAAGTGCTTCTCCATGTAGGCAATCATGGTACAGATCATCGCGCACAACTTCTCAGATTACTCAACGATTTGGGAGTCAAAACAGGCCCTCAAGATTACATTTTCTACGTCTATGACAACTTGTAGAAGTTTTTTCTGTCCGCGCTGGGTGATCTCACCCCCGCAGAATTTTAGGTCAACCTGCCTGACCCTCTCATAATGCCAGCCTACTTCTCATTTTGTGAGACATGTAAATGCCCGTTACACCATCCAGGATTCGTTTTTCGACTGGTACACTCACATCAGGGGTGAAGAAGAAGTATAAAGTATTACCATCCGAGGTTATAAAAGGAGAGTCTTCAGCTCCCGCTGTGTTCACTGCCCCGGGCATAGGCACAGGTACTTCATAGTCGCTGGTGTACACCAACGGCGGGTGCTCATCGGTTTCAGGTGACATCTTGACCGCATTGGGAGGTATTTTCGTTTCTCTGTCAACTACACTAAAAACTGCTGCCGATGCAGAGGTGTTTTGTGAACCGGGTGTCGATTTTGATGCATCATTGCATGCCAGAAATGGCATGACAAGAACCAAGACGGACACATAGAATACAGGCTTTCGGCTATTCATCATATAAATACTATATAAAAATTTGTGATCGATTGAATTGAAGCATCGATCTCATCAGTCAGGCTTATCACGAGAGAGTGTTTCAAGTACTCACCCGTGTTAGTTCGCGATATACAGTCTTGAGCGGACCTTACATCCTACCGAAGAATGAACCTAGCGTGTATTATATTGAGCGATCAAGGCAGTAAAAATTCCCAGGGCTATTACAACCGCGAAAGCAATGATAACAACAAGGCAGCCGCCCCCCCCGACTAAAGCGACGGGTAGCCAGTTCCCTTTTCCGCTTATCTTTTGTGTATAAGTACGCGCTTGAATCCCAGAAATTATTGGAACTGCAAAATAAATCGGGACAAATAAGCACGCTCCAAACCCCAGTGTGATGGTCGAAAAAAACGTGGCAACGCCTATATATATCCACCACCCAAGCATCAAAGCAATGCCAAGCCACGTGCGTCCTGAATAAACATGACCGATACCTAAAAGAGAGAATATTCCGAATATTATCTCAAGCCAAAGCGCAGTTGTAGCCGCGCCTTCAGTTTCTGGCGACACTTGTCTGACCAGATATACGGGTTGTTGATTATCTGGCTGGGTATTCATTGATTTATCTCCTTATTTGAATTGAAACAGATTAGAGAAAACAATCGGGCTCCATAGATGCTTGATCCGTTGCTATGCAAGCTAGTAATGGAATATACGGCTTCTAACAATTTTTGAAAAACCAGTAAGACATAACTTATTGCATATATGTCTAGCTTACAAGAAAATTAATTCATTACCCTTAGCTTAATAAATATGCTATCGAGCAAATCGTCGTAATAATTACAACATTTCGACTGATCGTTGAAAAGCTGAACAGAGTAGCACATTTTTCTATAAATAATAACCGCCGGAACCTCCAAAAGTTACTTGACTCAATGATGCCACAAGGGCAATTGCAGCATTATCCACTGCAAGGCGGTTATTCTGCATCATCCGCCTGGACTGAGAGATAATCCTTGGGTTGTGAACGATTGCCCCGAGCAGCCTGCCCACTCGCAGGTTGGCATCTTCATCCATCATCTCGCCCAGGTCGAATGGGATGGGAGCACACGGCCCATCGCTGATAGCACGCAGGGATAGGAGTGGAATCCCTGCCTCCGCTGCCACCTGTGCGATTCCGGCTGTTTCCATTTCAAGGATTGGGTGCGTCAATTCCCCAAGCTGGGATGCCGTGACCTGCGACCCTCCGGTGGTGACCGCCGTCCCCACATAAAGCTGCGCCCCGCGTTTGGCAAGCGCCTGGGCAACAGCCTCCCGGGCTGCATCAGGCCAGGAGGCGAGCGGTGAGAGTGGACCAGGGACTCCCCGATCCATCTTGCACACCGCTTGTGCCAGCACCACATCCCCGATCTCCAGCTCCGGCTCGACCGCCCCCGCGATGCCAAATGAGATGAGCAACTGTGGAGGGCTCAATGGAGTGCTCTTCGGAGTGCTCTTCTCCACCAGGTTGCGGGCCGCGATGCTTGCGCGCCGGGTGCCCATACCGGAGGTGACCAGCAGGCAAGTCTTACCGGAAAGTTCAAAGCAATTGCCGCGCAATGCTCCTATCGCGATCCGCTGCCATCGCCTGACACAGCGTAGAAGGGCAGCACTTTCCTGGCTCATGGCAGCAATCAGGCCAATCGTCTCCATATGGCTTTGATCCTATCCTGACCTGCCTAATGACACAGGGCGAGAAAGCTCATTTGGGTATTCAACGCCAAACTTCGCATGCAAGAGCTGCAGGTCACGCCATTGATAATCCGGGAGAACGTATCCTGTGTGGCAAAACATCTGATTTTCGGGAGACATACACTGTACGGCGAGTCCATCGATCATGCCCACACCGGCAAGGTCTTGTGGCGTGAAGATGAAGCCTTCGATTTTCTCCCAGTCAGGGATGCCATTACCCAGCTCATCGAAACGCATCGCATGCACATCCAGCTCACGCCCTTCAGCATCCCATAATACGAAGGCTGTTGCAGTCTTGATGCCCTTTGCATCGATCACCCAACGGTTCTCGGACCACAGCTCTTTCAAGGCATGACCCTCGCCATCCAAGAGGGCGCGCAGGCGTACAACATCGTCCAACAGCATGATCACGTCGAGGTCCTTATGTGGACGGGTTTGCTCGCCCAGCAAAGCATCGATGCCCCATCCACCCGTCACCCACACCTGCATGCCATGGGTCGATAGACGTTCGTAGATGCTTGCGGCATCTTCAGCGCCAACCATTTAGCCTCCCGTTACCTGGATCATCACTGCCTGTGTGCCATGCTTCTGCGATGGATGTGGAAGCGCATCTCATCCACCGGTCTTCAGGTTCCCATGTTCACGCAGCCAGGTACTCACCGTATCAAAATGCTCCCTATGGTGGTCCAAAGAACCCATTAAGCTTGCCGAGAGGGTATATTTTCCCATCCAGGTATACCTGCCTGGCTGGACCAGGTCTTTTTCTGGAATTTGCCCGGTTAATTCCAGGTATCGTGAGAATTGAGCTTTCCAATCTGCATACACACGCGACCAGGGTCCATCCCGGTTGATTTTATAAAGGTAAGCATTGGTCCGATCGACGTCTTCTTCCGGGTCAGGACCCATAATCTTACACCATTCGGGATAATTGGGTTCCTTGTAGCGTAGGGCAGCCTCCGCCCGTGCAACCGAAGCCTGCTGCCAGGCCCACAAATGGGCGACGATGTCTTTTACGCTCCAGGTGGATGGCAGGAGCGGAGCTGAAATTTGCTCTTCACTCAGGCTGTCAAGCAGCTCTTGCCACCGCTTGAATATCTCGTTGAGCGCAGTCAGGATTTGTCCTTTGTCATTCATATGCACACTTTATTTAATTATTACCTATTGCTGATGGGCACAAAGCCGGTCTGCTTTAAAAAAATGATATCACGTAAACAGGCCTCCGCCATACCCAACATGCAAAAACCCGATACCTGCATGCTGCGCACCAGCAGTGATAGTGCGGCTGGCTGCGCCATATGATGAGTGAGGGGAGCCAGCCTGCGGAGCCAACATGTCAGGTGTTTGCCTGCTTAATTAATAACCGGCAGTGGTTAGTTTACTCGCCCCAGTCAAGCTGGTTCTCTGGGATACCCATTGAGCGACCATGGCGTTTCGCTGCTTCTCTTTGAATGCTATCACCCTTCAGGTACTTAAAGACCTTGTTCGGGAAGATCACATAAACATACAATTCCGTGGATGCATTGATATACCAGCCTTGCAACTTGAGAGCACGGCTCAATGCCTCAGCGATAGCATCAGCTTGACTGTCTCCTGTTTCAAAGGATAGAGCAGTCCACACCGTGGGCTGATATGGTGCTGCGTTACTGACCTGCCAGGATTCTGTCCTGGTTACACGTACTAGATCCAGGACATTGGTATCTGCCAGACTTTCTTTAAGCAAGAGTCCTTGCATCATTTCGGAGTTCCTCCTGTTGTTCAAAGATATGCCCACACCTATAACCGTCAGGCATCGTTCGCCCAGTTCTACGCCAACACCTCGATCTCCTGCCACCCCACCCAGGATGGGCTCTGCCTGGTATTCACCCGGATATACCTGACGTTCTCGGTCGGGCTTTCGGGCGGGCGGCGCCTTAATTCGGGACATTGATGGGTCTTCTCGATGACCTTGACAATCTGCGCCAGATCATCACGATAGTCTTTCCGGGAAGGCCTTCTGCCGGTGACGTACGACTGAACCAGTAGAGAAGTACCATCTTCCATAAGCCCAATAGCAATCACGAGTGGTGTGACGCCAATCAACGACATCGCTTGATATATGCCAGATGGCGCACCTGATTTCACAAAGTAGGTGCTTCCGTCTCCGGGGGCGAAATAGGTCTCTTTCCCATTTCCCATAGGACGTGTAAATTCCCGGTCGCGGCTTGAGAGCCGCTTGTGGAGAAAAGCCCGCATTTCTAGCTGGTGCTGTTGACGGTTATGCATAATTCGTCCTGTAGCGCTCATGCCTGGCTTTGTCCATGTTGTTTTTCTAAAAAGTAATTGCGACCATTGGCAAGCTCCAATCTTGCCGGCTTAGCTAGCTCTTACCCTTCTTGATGATCGGGAAGCGATAAATTTGTACCATGAGGGTTCCCAACCCGGCGGCCACCAACCCGATCACCTCTTTGCTGGTGATATGCTCTCCCAGGAACAGGATGGCAAAGATCGGGATCCAGATCAGCATCGTGCTATTGATGATGCTTGACTCTATCGCGGTAAGTGTCCGCAGGGTATGGTTCCATAACGTGAAGGCAAAAGCTGTATTGACCACCGCCAGCCAAGCGATAATTCCCCAGCTTTTCAGGTCAATCGTCGGAACGCCTTCCACGATCAGCCCTCCCGCTAACAAGACAATCGAACCTGCTCCCATGCTCACCGCGGTCACAACCAACGGGTGGTATTTCCCCGACCGGTTGACGCCCCTTCCCAGAATCGAAGAGACCGAATTTGTCAAGATACCGAAAACTGCGACGAAGACACCGAGCATTTGGGCTTGCGGTATGTTGATTGGATAGAAGTAAATGACTGCTCCAATGGCTGCAAATAGCACCCCACTCCATTGAAATAGGGTTGGTTTTTCAGATAACCAGGCGATGCCCATCAAAGCTACGATGACGGTGCCGAAACTCCATAATAAATTCACCGTTACGGCGGGTAAATGCGCCAGGGCAACAAACATTGCCCCCTGTGTGGCGGCATAAAGGAGGAGACCCAGGAGGCTTAGTCTCAGCAGTGCAGATTTTGGTAAGGACTTTATTTCTCTTTTTGCGTCACTCAATAGCAATATCACCAGCAGGCATACAAAGGCAAGCATATATCTCAGCCCGGCAAAGACGAGTGGTGGAATCTCATGCAGGCCGATTTTGATGAACACCCAGGAGGTGGCCCATAAGAAAACAACGAACAGAGCCTGGAATACCGCAATTATATGTGACCTCATATTAAATTGCCGGTCATAGTGCAACCCTACTCATAGTCTTGTGGTTTCTTGCAGTTGGCAAATACGCCGCCTGGATAATGATTATAGCTTTCAATTTGTCAAATTGCACAGTTGGGAATACCTGCCAGTTGTATAGGGTTGTGATCGGTCAAATTGCGTTAGCAATCTCACTCGACTTGAAGATATGGCTCCACTTACGAGCGAACTCACCCTATCGGTGATGAGGTCACGTTTGATGGTCATATGACACCGAGCTTGAACCTATCTCCAAACACAAGCTTTTCGGCTCGTCGCCTGATTTTTGGTAAAACCCGATGGCACGCATGATGGTGGCGTATGCCGTGATCGATGCCCTTTCTGCTCCTCTGTGCTTGTACCAATGTAAGAATTCCTGTGCTAGGAGTCTGCCCACACCTTTTTCTCTCCAGCCCGGATCCCCGAACCCCTTATTCACCCCGAATGATCAGTACACCATCGAGAAAAATAGACCTTATTTACCTTAATTGGAACAATTTTAGTATAATTTTCGTTTTGATAAGGAAAGGAACTTAAGGGTAATCAAATGAACATAAAATCAATCTTAGCTTTAATTCTATCTATGAGCTTTTTAACCGCTTGTGCTCAGCCTACAACCTCGGGGGTATACCCACCACCAGTCGCAATACCCGTCACACCCACCAATATTGCTGTTTACCCAGGCCCTAGCACTGTGCCTACACAGGTTCCTTCAACACCCACGAACATTCCGGCTGGCCTGACGTCAGCTCAAATGGCAGCCATGGAGGCAGTGGTGAAGATATACAACATCCCCGTAGACCAGATAAAAATCGTCAGCACTGAGCCCGTTACTTGGCCCACCGGCTGCCTGGGGGCCGTCATCCCCGGTGTCATGTGCACCGATATGGTTGTGGATGGATTTAATATCAAGCTCGAAGCCAATGGGCAGCAGTTTGAGATCCACACCAACCAGGATGGCACGAACGTGGTCGATGACGCCCAACAGCTAGCTACTCTCGGCTTCGTGGTCTTAACCACCGATCGCACCATCCAGGTGGTCAACCCGAACATTCCACTCGGGCCGACCTATAACCCGGCTTTCAATGGTTTCCTGCCTACCGGGGGCTCAATCTTGGGCACCGCTTATGTGCTCGACTTTTCCAACCAGGCGAAAGTTGTTGCTGTTGATGCGAACGGGTCGCATGACCTGACCTTCATCCAGAACCCAACCTACGGGCTGGCCATCTGGCGGGGCGGGTTGGGGACACAACCTCTGCTGGCATGGGGCACCCAGCTCTACAGTACAGATAATACTTCATCGCTTCAGATTAGCAACCCAGACGGCTCGAACCTGCAAACCCTCCTAACCATCACTGCAGGGACTGAATTCCCTGTACAGCTGGTGGCAGAGTTTTGGTCTGCTGATGGCCAATCGTTATACTTCAGCAAAGAACCGGTCGGGTTGGGAGGCTACATTCTATTTAACGGTGCTTCAAACCTTTACAAGATCGACCTGGCTACGAAGGACGTAACCGAGATCATCCCACAGACACCGCTCACCAGCACTCAGACCTGCCTGGATGCGATCTCGGGGGACTACCGGTTTGTGACTGACCACTGCACCCAGAATGTGATCACAGTGCGTGACTTGCTGAATGGAGGTTCGACTACCATCCAGGCACCAACCGATGTAACAGGTTACCGGCTGATGGGCAGCGCACGCTTCAGCCCGTCTGGCGACCGGGTGGCTTTTGCCCTGGCAAAAGGCGATCCAAATGCCGAACAGGGGTGGTTGGCGGTTGGGGATAGCACTGGTGGTACTGCGCAGCTGATCCTGACGAGCGATGCTGGCAGCTATTACTCCATCCTGGGTTGGCTGGATGACCAAACCCTGCTTGTGCAGTCAAATACCCTCGGCAACCCGAACGTTGGCAGCCAGCTGTTCACCGTCGCGGTGGATGGCTCGAACCCGACCAAAGTGGCGGACGGCAGCCTGCTCACCATCATCGATAATCGCTAGCTGATCAGGGTAAGGATATCACTATGTGGGTGTAGCACTTAGCTGGTATCTGATCCCATGTGATTGAATATTCTTTGAAAATGCCTGTACTCGTCAAGCAAAACGAGTACAGGCTTTTATTTTCGTGTCCAAAATATCATGGAGAATTGATATACAATCCTGGCAGAACGTAAATTTATAGCCTTAGCACATATAAAATTATTATGTGGTATAATCCGGCGTTCGCTTCTGAAATAGATAAACTTTATCCAAAATGGAGGCGGACGGGCTGGGGTTCGCCTTGGCTCAATCTTGTGCCAAAAGGACCTTTTGTGAACTTTACTTCATTTGCTTTTCATCCCCAGATCAATGCGGGGATATCTGTCGCTGGTTATTCCACACCTACTTCTATTCAAATTCATACCATTCCGCCTATATTAGAGGGGCGTGATGTACTGGGCTTAGCCCAAACCGGAACCGGGAAGACCGCGGCCTTTGTTTTACCCATCCTGGAGCACCTGCTTGCTGGGCCGCGTGGCAAGCTGCGCGTCCTCATCCTTTCTCCGACACGCGAGCTGACCGAACAGACTCACACCAATATTGAGATACTCGGGCGTCACACCGGCTTGCGCAGTGTGACCATATATGGAGGCGTCAGTGCCCAACCACAGATAAAGGGGTTGCGGTCGGGAGCGGAAATTGCGGTTGCCTGTCCAGGGCGCTTGTTGGATCTGATGGGGCAGAAAGTGGTCAACCTGAGTCGGGTTGAGATCCTGGTTATCGATGAAGCTGACCGGATGTTCGATATGGGATTTTTACCGGATATCCGTCGCATTCTTGCTGCCCTGCCCACCCAACGCCAGACGCTGCTGTTCTCGGCTACCATGCCAGACGAGATCCGCTCGTTGGCAAATGAGCTCCTAAATCACCCGGTAAGGGTTGACCTGGGAGTAACCCGCCCGGTCGAGACGATTGGACATGCGTTGTATCCAGTGGATCAAACCCGTAAAACTGAGCTGTTGCTGGCATTACTTCGCAAGTCAGGCAATGGTCAAATCCTGGTCTTTACCCGGACGAAACACCGCGCAAAAAAGCTCGCTGAGCAGTTGGTCAAGGCTGGCTTACCCGCTGCCTCGCTGCAAGGGAATCTATCTCAGAACCGGCGCCAGGAGGCGATGAATAACTTCCGCACCGGAAGGATCAAGGTACTGGTAGCCACAGATATCGCTGCACGCGGGATCGATGTTTCTCAAATCTCACATGTGATCAACTTTGACATGCCAGACACTGCTGATGCTTATACCCATCGCATCGGGCGTACAGGTCGCATGGCCAGGCAGGGTACTGCCCTGACGCTCGTCACACAGGATGACCTGCCGATGATACGCACCATTGAGCGCCTTTTGGGGCGCTCGTTGGAGCAGAGAAAACTGACTGGCTTTGAAGCCATACAGCCTTTCCATAAAGTGACCCCGGCTTCACGCTTTCAACACTAATTACTCTCACCGGCAGAATTATGCCGGTGATTTTTCGAAATCACCGACTGATATAGGCAACAATATAACCATTCCCCGATAAATTTCCATGGGGGGTGATTGTTTGCCAACTCAGTTATTTTTATACTCTTCGATCACCGTTAATGGTTTCCTTATTTGACAAACAGGACAAATAGGAGTATTATAGTCATGTATGAACCTGACTATACTTAATAGGTTCTGTGGCAGAATAAGATATCAATATTCAATAAGCTGATTTGGAGATAGCGTATGTTAAAATTTGAATGCAAGGAATTAGGAACAAATTGTAGCTACGTGGCAAAGGGGGATTCTCTAGAAGAAGTAAAAAAGAATGCCATTGAACATGCACAGACGGTGCATAAGGACTGGCTTGCAAAAAAGTCGCCACAGCAGATGGCGGACATTGACAAGACCTTGGCCCGCATGACTCATTAGCCAAGACGCTATGGGGGAAATTGGTCTAAGGCACGCGATGTATTGGGTGCGTAAGCACCTGTGATAGGGAAGGGGGAAATGGGTTCCGAGGTTAACTCACCAGGTAAAAGCTGGTGACAGAGAATAAATACCACCCTCCAAAAACTTGTTTTGGAGGGTGGTAGCTTTACCGATCAGGATTACCTCATGGTGATTCGCCAGGACAGCTTGCAGAATATGTCAAATCTCCAGGTTTATATGGAAGAGATATTCCCGAAGCATTGAGCGTCACCTGATACCAGTCCTGGAAGCCTTTAAACTCCTGAAAGAGACCTTGCATTAACGGGTTGTTTTATTTGATAAAATGAAGTATTAGCATCAATTGCGTGGTATGGAGGTTTTGTATGCAAGATGAAGTTGTTCTGGTGAAGGATTTTCGTAAGGCGTATGGTGACACGGTTGCGGTGGATGGGATCGGCTTCGAAGTGCATCATGGGGAAATATTTGGCCTGCTCGGACCCAATGGGGCGGGTAAAACCACCACAATGGAAAGCCTGGAGGGATTAAGGCAACCCAGTAGCGGGTCCTTGCGAATTTTTAAGGTTGATCCAACCCGGCAACCAAAAAGCTTGCATAATTTAATCGGCGTTCAGCTGCAATCCTCCAGTCTTCCTGGGAGCATGACCCCCCATGAGGCGATGGAATTTTTCTGTGCCTATCACCAGGTGACCCCCCGGCACGATTTGCTTGAACGCCTGGGTCTCGGTGAGAAGAAATTCTCTCAATTCTCCACCCTCTCCACCGGGCTACAACGTAGGCTGGCATTGGCTTTAGCCATTGCTCATGACCCGCCGGTGGTATTGCTGGATGAGCCTACTGCTGGTCTGGATGTTGGCTCACGGGTTGAGCTTCATGAGGTGATGCGTGAGATGCGGGCCAAGGGTACGACGATCATCCTCGCTACTCATGATATGGCTGAAGCTGAGAAAATGGCTGACCGGGTCGCCATCTTGCTTAAGGGGAAGATTGCTGCCACGGGTAGCCCCACCCAGCTGACCGCCGCCGGGAGTGGTTTGGTCAAGATTTCTGTCTCATCTGAGACTGGCAGTTTATTGCACAATGCAGGGGTTTTTCCGGCAGTTTCACAGCAAATCATCAAGGATGAATACGTAATTTATTACAGTCGTGACGCTGGGGAGACTGTGCCGGCCATTTTGAGTTTCCTCAAGGTGCAGGATGACCGATTGGTCGATCTGCGCGTGGAACGCCCTTCGCTCGAAGACCGCTTTCTTGAGATCACCCAACCTGACCTCTCCAATGGAGGCAAGTCATGACCGCTTTTTTCCACCATTTCATGTACGATTTTCGTACCGGTTTACGCGATAAATCCCTCCTGCTGATGAATTATCTCTTTCCACTGGGTTTCTATGTATTGATGGGCTTGCTCATGACCGGGCTTAATCCAACCTTTGCCCCTACCATGATCCCGGCAATGATTCTTGTGGCAATGATGGCTTGTACCTTACTGGGTTTACCCAATCCTGTGGTGGAATCGCGTGAGGCTGGTATATTCCGCAGTTTCAAGATCAATGGCGTCCCTGCCCTATCCATTGTCATCATTCCGGTGTTGAGCAGTTTTGTGCACATTATCCTGGTTTCTATCATCATCACTTTTACCGCCGGTCCGTTCTTTAAAGCGGGTATCCCGGTAAATTGGGGCTATTTCGTATTGATATTGCTCCTGACTGCCTTCACCATGGCCAGTCTCGGAATGTTGATTGGTGTCGTTTCACCTAATTCACGCGCCATCGTTTTATTCAGCCAAACAATCTTTCTGCCGTCGATGATACTGGGTGGTCTGATGGTCCCCACCAGTATGTTACCCGCCAGTTTGTACCGGGTTTCCCTGCTATTGCCTACCAGTTATGCCATGGATGCCTGGCGTGGCTTAGCCTTTGGAATGGCGCCGACCTTTGATCCCCGCTGGGCGCTGCTGGTCTTACTCTCCAGTGGAGTGATCGCTTTTGCATTGGCAATCTATTTGTTCAATTGGGATAGTAAAAATCAGCGCAGTGGTCATAATCCATTCCTGGCATTATTAACCCTGCTTCCATTCGTGTTGGGTGCCATCCTATTAGGTGTTTAATTACTGGCTATACAGCAAGCACTCGCATCATAAGGTATAGGACAGGCACAGAAGGCTCATAGCCTGTTGAAATAACCTGAAATACTCATACCCATTTAATCCCCATTTTTCGGATAATTGATGTATGATTAATTTATCCGAGCTACTTTGCTTAGGAAATTTGTCTCATTTCATCCAGATGAGAAGAAAGGAGCACATCCATGGCATACAGCTTTAAAAACTCGAAGGGGCAAACTTATTTCCTCCATGCCACGACGCGTATCCTCAAGAGTGGTAAAAAACAACATCTCTATTACTTTGCAAAAACCCAGAAGGCGGGTGCTTTAGATCTTGTTCCGCAGGGTTATATGGTTGCCGAAAGCAAGACCGGACTGCCTGTGTTAAAGAAAAAGTAAATTGACGCTACCCACGGGTTTACCAACCCACCTGTGGATACCCAGAATAAATAGGGTGAGTTTGTTTTAGGCTCACCATCGGGTTGGTGATGTGAATTATTAAAGCGGCGCACTTCTTTGGAAGTGCGCCGTGATTAATCTTGAACAGGCGTTATGGGCTGAAGAAAGCGTTCACTATTTGCGGGTCAAAATGCCTGCCCGATTCCCTTCGAATATATTCCAGCGCTTGAGGTTCGGGCCATGCAGAGCGATAAGGGCGGTCTGAAGTGAGCGCATCCCATACATCCACCACCGCGAAGATACGTGCAGAAATGGGGATATAATTACCTTTCAACCCTTGTGGGTATCCGTTCCCGTCCCATTTCTCATGATGACAATACGGGATTTCCAATGCAGGTGAAAGGTAATCAATAGTCTTTAGCATCTCATATGCATGCAGCGGGTGCTGGCGCATGATTTCCCATTCATTGGGCGTGAGTGGGCCTGGTTTTAACAGGATTGAATCTGGTATGCCCATTTTACCGATGTCATGTAGTAGTGCTCCGCGCCGGATATGTTGCAATATTTCACCCCGCATTCCAAGCCTATCCGCAACCCGCAAGGTCATCTCGATCACCCGATGGGCATGTCCAACAGTCTCACGATCACGCAGTTCTAGCGCCTTCGCCCAACCTTCCAAGGTGGCATCATAGGCGATCGAAAGCTCGGTGTTTGAGTCTTGCAGCTGCTCAAATAGGGACGAATTGTCGAGTGCTATGGCAGCCTGTCCGGCCAGCGCCTCGAGAAATTCCAGCCTTTCCGGATCGATCGTGCGCGGTCTACGTAAAAAGACCTCCAGCACTCCCTTCACCTGTTCTTTGGCGATTAATGGGATACCATAATAGACCTTGAATGCCTCTGCTTCGATGGACAGCAGCTGGTCTCCCATAGCAGGCACGAGAGACAGGTCGGGAATGTGGATCGTTTTACGAGTAATGGCGACTCTCCCTGCGAACCCTTCGCCCATCTGAACTTTCGAATGGAGAGATGCCTCCGTGTGGAATCCTCGGCTTGCAGCATACTCTAGCTGTTGTGTTCCTATCCGGTGTAGCAGGATGGCTGCCGCATCCACGTTGAGCTGCGCCATGATTTGCTCGAGCAGGATTCCCAAGGTAAACTGCAGGTCCGGTCCAGCTGAGATGGCAACATCAATCGCACGCAGAGCTTGAAAACGACCTACCTGCCGTTGGATCTTTTCTTCAGCCATCTTCCAGTCTGTAATATCCGTAATAAACCCTTCCAATAGCTGCTGGCTTCCATGATTGACTGAAGAGCTTGCCCCCAGGTCTCGTATCCATCTAATTTGCCTGCTCCGGGTGTAGATGCGGTATACCAGCTCGAATGATTTTCCTTGGAGTACTGCACTTTGTAAATTGAACCAAACCATCTCCCGGTCATCCGGATAAATCAAATCTCCGTAAGCGATGACGTGGTTCATGACTAAATCATCTGCCTGATAGCCAGTTAAAGCGTAACATCCTTTGCTGGCGTATTCGAGGGTATGGTTTAAATCATTCCGGCATTGGTAAACCATGCCAGGTATTTGGTCAAGCAAGGTATTAAAGCGTGGAGATATCTCCCTCACCAATACATTGGTGTCCAGATTAGCCCTTCCTTATGTAGTTAGGATAACAAAATATTTGTTAGATCAGTTCACTCTCGCAAGATGATGCTTAGGTTCCAGCGGTAATTTCACCAGGCATTCCTGGCTAACTTTCTGCTGGTAAGTGACCATATTGGCGGCGAGGTCAACCAGGCTGGCCGGTCGCATTGAAAAAAGCCAGTTTCGGTCCTCATCGCTCAAATTAAACGATTCACCTTGATACCCAGATGCCACTGCAATTTCAGGGTTCACGAGCAGCAAGTTGCGAAAGCTTTTACTGACCACTGCTGCGCTGAGCAAACGGTTCAGTTCATCATTGCGTGATGGGTAATCAAGCGGTCCACTGACTTCCATGATAGGGGTTCCACTTAATAACATAGAATTTACCTCAGTCCTTAAATATAGAATCGTGACATATTTGCTTGATTTTCAATGCTTAAGATGTTTTTTGTGGATGACTATGAGCCCACGTCACCATGGATGGGTATGCCTAAAACAACACCACCCGATAATACGAGAGTCAGGGCCAAGAGCGCAATGCGGATGTAGCGGGAA
This sequence comes from uncultured Anaerolineaceae bacterium, assembly GCA_964642565.1. GTDB lineage: Bacteria > Chloroflexota > Anaerolineae > Anaerolineales > UBA4823 > FEB-25. Next base: position 19,141 of record CAZXPK010000020.1, on the reverse strand, counting down.
TCGATTTGGTTGAGTTTTAAATAGATGTTAGAAAGGCAGGTGTTCATTTTAATATCTCCTCTTAGAAAAGTATTTGGTGGATCTTGATTTCACTATTATTACACAATCATGTCCTCTAAACAGTCTGTTAAAGATTAAAAAATCCCCCTTAAACGGGGGTTTTTTAACTTATTTATTCACCAAATTATCGCAATATTTTATATAGCTGGATTGTTTCTGGCGAGGGTTCTAATCCAAGTTCATCCCATAAGAATTGTTTGCATTGTTCATATTGGTTGGCAATCCCCGACCTGTTACCCAGAGCGGCATATGCCTGCATTGCCAGGCGATGGGCTGATTCCATGCAGTGATTCTCTGTTAGGATCGTCTGTAGGTGAATTAATGCCTTTTTTGGCTCACCCTTCTCCAGGTGAAGCTGTGCCAGAGTAAGCAGGGAATGCTCGTGTATCTGAGCCAATCGCTGGCGCTCAGTCATCACCCAGGTGTCATCCCCTTCAGGGTAGAATTCACCCTGGTAGAGGTTTATGCCTTCCTGCAAGAGTTCGATCTTCCGGGCGGGTGTTTCAGCATTTTCAGCCTGCCCTATCATGCGCTCAAATTCTTGCACATCGTAACTGTAATCCATATCCGAATTGAATGAATAACGGCGATCAGTGCTGAGGATTACTTCTTGACCCAGTGCATAGCGCACGTAATAGAGCGTGTTTCTGAATTGCAGCCTTAATTGCTCCGATGAGCTTTCGGGCCATAATATAACCCCGATCTCTTCCTTGGTCATGGATTTATTGGCGTGTGCTACCAGGAAGAAGAATAGCTCCCGGGCTCGCTTCTGATTGACCCAGCTGTAAATGGTCACGGCCTTGCCATCTACTTTCACTTGAGACCTGCCCAGCGCGAAGATGCTCAATTTGGGTGGAATGAGTAACACCGTGGCAGCATGCGGGCGTAATCGACGCCGCAAAGAAGCTATCTGCCTTTCGAAATTTTCAATCCTGCTCAGTAGTTTAATCGCTGCTGGACCGATAATTGGGTCTCCTGCATACCGATTAAGCTCTTCTTGGGTGCCTCTGCCCACCACTACCAATGGTTGGATGCTATCCAAATTACTTACCAGGTTTAGCGCTTGCTCCATTGTGGATTGCGCCATTTGCGTGTCATTTACAAGTGAATATGCCCTGCTTAAGAGCAGGGCTGCGCTGGCAGCTTCCAACTTCTGTCCATTCTCATTAAAAATTGAATAGGCTTCGGACAGGTGTTTCAACGCTATTTGAACTTTATTTTCTGTCAGAGCCAGGCTCCCGGCCTCCATTGCCCATACGCTGTTCTCAAAACTCGAATGACTTTTTTGGACTAGCTCCTGCGCCGACTGTAGGTATGCATTTGCCCTGGATAATTCTCCCTTGCGCCTGGCCAGGGTGGATTCTGCCAGGTCGATGTTCAGCATCAAGAAATGATCATCCAATGTCTGGCACATATCACGGATTTTCTGGAAGGCATCCCTGGCGCTGTCGTTTGCCTCCAGGTCGACATACAGATACCCCAGGTTAAGTAATAAGTATGCCTCACTACGCGGGATTCCATTGCTTCTCGCCAGAGTCAGCGCTTGCTCGAATAATTTGGCTGCTTCAACGTAATTGCCAGATATATGGTGCAAGTTCCCCAGGTTGTTCAAGACGAAGGATTGTCGGGTGGTATTCCTGACACCCTGCCAGTAGGCAAGTGCCTGCTCATAATGTTTCACTGCCTGGCGGGTATCCCCCTGATATTGGCAACATATTCCCAATTCCATGTGGACCATGGCTGTATTTTGCTCATCCTGTACGGATTGGTACAACAAGAGGGATTGGTCCAGCTTTTCGTGGGCTTCAGTAAGCAGTCCCTGGTGTTGAAGACTGATCCCCACTGCGCAATACGCATCCGCTTGAACAAAACGCAAGTCAGCTTCCCCTTGACATAGCTGAAGCGCCTCCATGCCATCACGGATGGAGGCCTGGTATCTCCCCAGATAGCGCTGAGCTGTGGCACGTCTTGCCAGAGTGTGTGCCAGACCCGACCGGTCATTATTTTCTCGTTGAGCTGCTTCCGCCCGCTCCAAATATTCCAGACTTTTTTCAACCTGACCCTGGATTAATAAGACTGTCCCTTTATGCGAGATCAAACTTGGGTGTGAATCTAGGGTTTCAGCCGGTAAGGCGTCGATCCATTTTGCCAGTAACGCAAATTGTGCATTGCGAATGAGTGTTGGACCAGCTTTCTCGACCAGTCCTGCCGTGGCTGAATTATCTTTGATCCGGTTGTAAAGCGAATAAGCCCGCGCCCATTCCTCACGCTCCGTATACACATGCGCGACCTGGCGCAAAAGGGGCTCCACCTGTTCTGGTCTCTCCTTCTCGAATTGTGCTTTCAAAAACTCACCAAACAGGTGGTGGTAGCGAAGCCATCGTCCACCCTCACCCACTGGTAAAACAAATAAGTTGTTTTGCACCACCTGGTTGATCAATACCCGCCAATTGCCGTCTGAGCCCCAGATGGCTGTACACAAAGACATGTCGAACTCGTCCAAAAATGAGGTCCGCAGCAGAAAATCACGGATATCCGCGGTTTGCTGGTCTAAAATTTCTTGCGCCAAATAGGTGTATAGCTCGATACCCGTCACCCTGGCTGCCCTCATCTGGTTTGTCATTTCGGGGCCCATCACCTGAGCCGAGAGCATCAGACCGGTGATCCACCCTTCTGTGTCACGCGCCAGGTCTTGCGAAGCTGAATCAGACAAGGTGACATGGTAATACTGCAGCACAAAGGATTGGATTTCATCTGCTCGAAAGGCAAGTTCTTCAAAACCGATGCCGCCTACCTGTGAGCGAGCTACGAGCAGAGGCAGGTCTGGCAGGCTGAGCAATGTACGCGAGCTGAGCATTAAATGACAGTTTTCAGCTGATTCATTGATAAAACGGTTGATGAATGCCTGGATTTCCCTGACGTTGCTCACCAGGTGGTAGTCATCCAGAATGATCAGGAAATGCTCCTGAATATGTTCGTAGGCGTCGTTGACGATCACCGCAACGAGCTGGTTAATATCAGGGTTAAATGGGTTGAGGGCTTTTAAGGCTGCTTTGGATGCTTCTCCAAATTCGGGGAAGCGCAGGTGAAGTGCGGCTATGAAGTAAGAAAAAAATCGCTCTGGTGTCTGGTCGAGGTCATCCAACGCATACCAGCACACGGGCAAATCCACCTGATAGGCAAAATCAATGAGTAATGAGGTCTTTCCATAACCTGCTGGAGCGATCACCAGGATGAGTTTCTCATCCAGCAGGTCATACAAAAGGTTGATCAGGCGCTGTCGGGTGAAGAGCTCCTTTCGGCGCTGCGGAAGGATGACCTTGGTGGGGGTTGGTTTTCTTGCCATGTGCTGTCAGGTTGGTTAAATTTTAACCACCTTACAGTATAGCATAATCCCATCGATTTCATTCCACCCCATAGTTCCTCTATGATCAATTGACCCGCGGTGGGATATACTATAAACTTACCTGGAAGAGGTCCGGCGAGCAGCCGATTTAAGCACTTTCATGAAGCCGTTCGCATGGCTTTTCTGGAAATCGACTGCTTTGGGCGCTCGGATCAGTCCACTGCATAATCGCTTCCCCATCACCAACCGCCAGGCAGCCTTGGAGGAGGCTATTTCACTGACTCATGAGCGGGTGAACTTATAAAAAAAGCGAGCCCTCATTGGGCTCGCAAGATATTTCAGCTATTCAATTTTTTATTCCTGAGCTCAGCTCGCCCAGGAACAACCCTCCAGGATCATTTCCAATGCCATGGTATGACTGCATGTCTGGCGCGTCTTGAAGAAGTCACAATCGCACTGCCAGGCATTATCGATATATTTCACGGTATGAGGGTTGTTATCCCCATCAAATGTAACAAAAAGCGATTTTACATGGATACGTTCACGCTGTTCGGCATAGCGCTTTGCTTTTTCCCGCTTACGGATCAAGCCTGAATCCATATCTTTCTATTTGTCTCCTTTCGTGGGTCATATTTTTGAACTAAAAGGCACGCGTTAACAAACGCGTGCCTAGGGTTTCACCAGCTACTATTCACTTTTGAGAGAAAAACTCGCATAGCGGTATCTTCTCCGGTTAAATTCAGTATAAGCCAATTTGATTGCAAAGTCAATCATCTTGCCTGACTTATACCCTACGATTCACCTACATTTCTGTCAGGATGTCAGCGCGAGAATTTGTACTCCATCCAGATTAACGTTTGGTGCGGGTAGAAGCCTGTCTGTCGCAACTCATCGACTGCAAAACTTGCGGGAAAGTTCAGGCTTAATGGTTGTCTTTGCCGGATTGCATTCCTGGCCTTGAATAATAATGACAAGGTGGCTTCCTCATCCATCTCCTCTGGCACTGCCAGCCATAATGTATCGGTAAATCCACTGGAATGGTTCCAACTTAAAACACCTTTCAGCTCTCCATTGCGCTCCACACTCCAATGATGGAGAAATTCAAATGTGAAAATGCGATATATTTTCCCCCACGCATCCGGCCTGAATAGATTCCAATCAAAAGGGATATGCCAGGCAAGATCGATTGGATAAATACGTTTTAGCCACTCATGCTGTAATGACCAATGACTGTGTTGGCGCTTACCAACACTTATCCCCATTGGGATGGACTGCTCGGCATGCTCTGGTCCACTATACCAGCTGGTACGGCGCATACGCTCTTTAAATCCATTTACTTCATAAATATGGATGGCACTCGGGTTATCATCGCGCACCTGCAACCATACGCTGGCAGCTCCATGCTCCCGGGCATGCTTCAAAGCCGTGGTGGTGAGAGCCATTGCGATGCCTCGCCCACGATAATCCGGGTGTGTCGCCACATTAGCGATCATATAACCCTTTTTTCCTTGCACTGCGATCGGTATCAGGCTGAGATTTCCCACTAACCGGCCATCTTCTTCCCACACGTATCCAGAGGGAGGCATCTGTGCTTCATCAATCAAGCTGCTCGCCCATCCCATAAAGCTTGGATTCTGGGCAGCTCTACGCATTTCATTCAGGTATTGTTTTCCTTCAGGGTCAAGCGTATCGTAAAAGCATAACTCCACCAGATCAGCAACCTTGGCCAGGTCGCGTCGCATGTCGAGACGTCGCAGGTGTTTATTGACTAAAGTGGGGAACAAAACATCTGTTACCATATCATCCGCTATTTTACCCCACCTATCTTACTCAGGTGGTATTTTCTATATGAACAAAACAATAAAAAACTGGCTTCAACTTATTAAATACTTCTCCCCTCTAAAAAAGAATCGGGGGTAGTGCAGAGAGGTTTAAACAAACAAGCAGCGACCAGTGAAAAACCAATCACTGCTTTTTGATAAGGTCAAAGGATTAGCGGTGGATCAAAGGTATATATACCCTACCTCCAAAAATGGTGAGATCTGCACCCACATAGATAAAATCGTAATATTCTGGTAATAATAAAGTGCCTTGCAGGATGGCGTAGGTACCCGGGGCTTCGCCAGGCTTACGGATAAGGGTACCGGTGAAAGTATCACCGGAAAGCAACGAGCCTGAAGTGATCTGGTACGTGAGCTGTGGGTCAGCCTGACCAACGACCTTGGACTTGGCATCGGCAGTGACCGTGACGGGTACCTTAGTGATGGCGACGACATGCTCGGAACTTGCTTTTCCGCAGGCATTGGTGGCGGTGAATACAACGGTATAGTTACCGCTATTGGCGTATGTATGGGTGGCAGTGCGCCCAATCCCGCTGGAGCTGTCACCGAAGTCCCAGGTGTAGGTGAAAGGCTCGCTCCCGTCGGAGCTGCCGGTGAAGGTGACTACCTCCGCATTGACCGGCTCGAGCGGCAGCCAGGTAAAATTAAGTCCAGTCGCCGGCTCGCAGGGTACCTGCTGCAGAGCAAAGTCCAGTGAGGTAACCTTGTCAACGATGATGGTTGCGCTCCGCGATTGAGGAGAATAATCCACCAGCGAGGCGGTGACCGTATAGGAACCTGGTGGCAGGGTCATAATGTAATAACCGGTTAGGTCGGTGGTGGCTGAATAGGCATTACCTTGACCATCATTGGCAGTCACAGAAACGCCTTCAATGGGTGCTTCACCGTTCGCTGTGGTTACATGTCCGTCCAAATATCCCTTCGAACTGGAGATCAGGCAGCCGCTCATGTGCGCATAAGTTGCGATGGAGGCTTTGACGAAATTGGTGAAATATGCTGGGTCGGTATGGGCAGGGGTATCTCCAGGTTCGTGAATGTTGGGATTAAAGTCACCCAGGTAATCCTCGATAGCCAGGATGGAGGTGAAACCATAGTTCCAAAAAGAGACATGATCGCTGGCGTATTCACCTGTGCCAAGGATTGGATCAAGGTCCAGGTTGTAAGCACTCACCACGTTGGCATACAGCTGTGCCAGAGGTAATGAAGGTGGAACGCTTGGTTCATAGAATAGGTTGATAACCGGGTCAGAGCCAATGGTATTCCAGGCGAGCATATCCAGGTTCAGGTAGCCGAGGATGTTCTCTCCGGCATTGTGCGCCCGTTTGGCGTAAGCGTTACTTCCTAGGAATCCTTGTTCCTCAGCAGTCCAGAAGGCAAATCGCAAGGTGCAGCCCCATTGATAGTGTGAGAGGATGTCTGCTGCCAGCAGGGTGGCTACCGCGCCACTGCCGTTATCATCTGCCCCGGGAGTATATTGGAAATCATCAATATGGCTACCAATGATGAAGATATCATCAGGGTTGGTTTTACCTGGGATTTCTCCAATCACATTGGGATAGGTAACGCCTCCCCATTGATGGTACTCTACATCCAATCCAAGATCCTGCATATGCTGGTAGACAAAATGCATGGTCTTTTCGATTGGGATTCCACTGTAGGTATAGTGTGAAGGGAAGGTGTACCAGCTTCCATCCACCCATACGGGCAGTTCACCTGCCAGTTGCCGGTCATATGTATAAACCTGAGTCTCGGTGACTTGGTTGATCATTCCCTGGATGATTGGATCAGGGACGACGGCATCTGGGAAAATCCCCTCGCTTTGTGCCGTGGGTAATGGCTTGGGGGTAAGGGTGATCGCACGCAACTCGGCACCTGCCTGAGTAAGTGTGTCGACCTGTGATGGGTCCATCCGGAGTAACACGCCATTAGCAGTCTTGAGCAAGACTTGTCCATAGGAGGCAAAATCAGGGGCAGGGCGGCTCGATCTGGTCTCAGTTAGATAATATGTACCTGTACTCAGGTCAGTATCGAGTATCTGAAAACTCAACCCAGCTTCCTGTAAGGTCTGTTGACCAGCCCGCCTTGTACCCGTCAACAAACCACCATCTAGTATGGCATACATCGGTAGCTGGGTGGAAGCGAAGGAGTTCATGTCGTTTGAGGAGCTAAGATAAACATACACGAGGGCCGTTTGGTCTGGTGAATGTGGGGATATTGCCTGGGCATTACCGGTCGTAGTTCCCAGTAAGACCAGGAGTAAAACAACGCTGAATGAACGGCTTTTCATTGTCCATTCTCCTTGTGATTATATTTAACTTACCATGAAGCCGATTTCTTCTTGTTGGTCGGTCATTACGTAAATTTTTGTGGTTTGGGATAACCACTAATTACAGCTTCATCGAGTGGTGTGCAAGTATGGTGCCATATTTTGAGTTCTACCGCACTCTTCTCCGCAAGGGATGGATTGGACTGTAAAAAGCAAATAATTTTTATCAGGTACCTCAACTTCTTTTACACCGTTTTTATAAAAAAAAAGGCGAACCAGACCATTCATGTTTTCGTTCGCACCTCTTTCCCCATCAAAGTTGCACTTGTGAGTTGAATCTATGAGATTAAAAACTTCATGAAATCTTTAAATTCTTTTGATATACTGATTGGAATTACTCCATCCATTAAAATTCTGACCCAGGATAAAACGGTAAACGTATGAGCCGGACTATATTGGTTGTAGATGATGATCATAAGACAGTTGACCTGATCAGACTTTACCTGGAAAAAGACGAGTACCAGGTGTTAGTGGCTTATGATGGGCGTCAGGCATTGGAGACTGTCCGTCGTTTCCGTCCCGACTTGATGATCCTTGATTTAATGCTGCCAAAAATCGACGGGCTCGACATTTGCCGTACCTTACGCGCAGAGACCGACATCCCGATTATCATGTTGACCGCTAAAACCACCGAGGAGGATAAGCTTATCGGTCTTGATTTGGGTGCGGATGATTACATGACCAAACCGTTCAGCCCACGTGAGTTAATGGCACGCCTGAGGGCAGTATTACGTCGTTCGGCTGAGGAAAAGCAAGGTGGACCGACGTGCATCGATTGTGGTGAGCTGACGATAGATTTTATACGCCGGCAGGTTTGCCTTCAAGGTGAATTAACCCACCTCACTCCCAAAGAATTCCGCCTGTTGGAAATTCTCATCAGCCAGCCGGATAGGGTTTTTTCGCGACATGAGCTCCTCGAAGGTGCATTTGGATATGATTACGGTGGTCTTGAACGCACTGTGGATGTCCACATCATGAATTTGCGCAACAAGATTGAGCTGAACCCAGAACATCCGGTATACATACAGACGGTTTACGGGGTCGGTTATAAGTTTGCAGGCGCCACCATTAGATCCAATAACCTTGCGGCCAGGCTTGATAAATAAGATGTTTAATAACCTGCGGATACGGTTGCTCCTCTCCTTGCTGGCTGTCGTTGGGGTCGCTCTTGCTACCATGGCAATCTATACCAGCCAAACAACCCGCAGTGAATTTCAGCGTTCGGTTGCGGGGATATTACGCTATCGCAACCTGCGCCTCGATCGAAAGATTGCAAATATTCAGGAATATATAGTCCAACATACGGGTGAACAGGATATCTGGCCTGGTTTGCAAGCCATGACGGAAAGTATGGCTTCGTCCTCGCAGACCCGTTTTGTCCTGGCTGACCTGGATGGAAAAGTGGTTGCGGATTCAAGCCTTGAGTTGGTAGGTCAGACGATCAATATAAGCCAATCCAAACCTTTTGCGGTTTATCTGATTGAAGGCATACCCATTTTGGCTTACTATGAACCCCTGGATATTCCCAGCCCAGCGGAAACGCAGCAACATTTTATCTCTTCAGTGAACCAGTCAGTGCTTATCGCCATCCTGGTGGCAGGGTTGTTGGCTGTCTTATTGACCCTGATTTTCTCCCGCAGCATACTCTCGCCAATTGATGAGTTAATCAGCGCAGCCCGGAAAATGGAGCATGGTGATCTATCCCAGCGCGTCAGGGTGAAATCCAAGGGAGAGGTGGGTGATCTGGCACAGGCCTTCAACGCAATGGCGGATGGATTACAGAGGGTGGAGCAGCTGCGACGCAACATGGTCACTGATGTAGCCCACGAGCTGCGCACCCCGCTTTCCAACCTGCGCGGCTACCTGGAAGCCATCCAGGACGGTGTGCTGGCTCCAACAGCCGAAAATATTGCCTCCTTACACCAGGAAGTCATGGTTTTAAGCCATCTGGTGGATGATCTTCAGGAGTTGTCGCTCGTTGAAGCTGGTCAGCTGCGGTTAAATAAACAGTCCACTGACCTGGTTCAGAAGGTTAAAAAAGCGATTATCGGCACTCAGCAGGAGGCAGAGGCAAAAGGCATCCGTCTTAATACCAAGATTCCCGCTGATCTACCATTGGTAAATGTCGACCCAGAACGCCTCGCCCAAGTCTTGCGTAATCTACTGGAGAATGCTCTGGCTTACACCCCTGCTAAAGGAAATGTCATGGTTGAAGCCCATCGTGAAAATGGATTGGTGGAAGTAAGTGTGCGTGATACGGGGATTGGCATTGCACCTGAACATTTACCATATATATTCGAACGCTTTTATCGGGCGGATAAATCTCGTACCCGCGTTACAGGGGGTGCAGGCCTTGGTTTGGCGATTGTTAAGCATATTGTTGAAGCCCAGGGAGGGCATGTTTTTGTGGAAAGTGAGCTGGAGAAGGGGACCACAATCTCATTCACGCTTCCAACCTCAAATACCTTGGTATGAACGCTCTTATATAAGAATAAATTATGCTTCGATTTATCCTTCGCCGCCTTGCCATCCTCCCCTTTGCATTGATTTTGATTCATTTTCTAGGGTTCTCTTATGCGTACATCGCCAGGCCTGTCCGTGCCGCTCGTACCCCATACCTCAGGGAGCAGCTGGGTGAACAAATTCCGTTAATTGATTCCTACTCACAATATATCCAGGATGTCTTCCACGGGTCTTTGCTGCGTCCGGTTGAACAAGGACCACAAATCGGTTCATTTGCGCAGACCTTAGGGCAGGCATTGGTGGCTTCTTTGGGATTGTTGGCGATCGCGATTACCTTGAGTGTTTTCTTCGGTCTGCTAATCGGCATCCTGGCAGTACGAAATCAGCCACCGGGGGTGCGCGGATGGATGTCCTTCATCTCTACCATCGGTTTATCCATGCCGAGCTTTTATATTGGCAGTCTGAGTATTTTGGTGATTGTGTTCGTGCTCGTGTTGCGTGGACCTAATAGTGAATCCCTCATTCCTATACGCGGTTTTGGGTGGGATAAGCACCTGATCCTACCAGTCCTGGCGCTCATGCTCCGTCCGTCGGTGCAGATAGCCCAGATGACAGCCAATATGCTGGTGGGGGAGCTGGGGAAGCAGTACATTATCGCCGCGCGCAGCTTCGGTCATACCTGGCATGACATCCGTTGGCATCAGGCCATGAGGAATGTGATTGCGCCTATTATTTTATCCATTGCGGGCTCATTCCGTTTATTGTTTGGTGAGCTGATCGTGGTGGAGTGGCTGTTCAACTGGCCTGGGCTGGGGAATTTACTTGCCTCCACCCTGGTGCCGAACGTTTTGAGTACCAATCTGGGGGCTACTGCTTTATTTCTCGACCCACCTACTGTCGCGGCTGATATTACCATGATCGGGGCGTTATTCCTCATCACAGATTTGCTGTCCTCAATCCTGGTGCGTGTCTTTGACCCACGCTTGCGCGTCCAGGATGAAGCTACAGCGAGTGGAGGCCTCGGATGAGTCCTGACCGGCTTGGATTAGCCCGGGATGCTCTTCAGCGGGGTGAGATCGTCACTGCCCGTAAGCTGGTCGCCCAGGTATTGCTTGCCAACCCTGTAAACGAACAGGCCTGGTTGTTGATGGCGCGCCTGGTGAATAACCGTGACCAGGTCATTGACTGCCTGGAGCATGCGCTGAGAATCAACCCCAACAACCTGCTCACCCAATCAGCCTTGCGTTCGATTAAACGCGGCAGGACCCCTCAAGCCGGGCCTATTACTTCCTCCGCTTCAATCACTTCTGCCCAATCCAGAAGATTACATCCCGCAAAACCCACCGTTGATATTGAAAAAGAAGGACCAAAATCCACAACGTTTATCCTGCCCTCTACGAATGGGGAAGCCATTCGACCTCCCAGGCGAAAGTTTAATGGGTCATTGATAATTGGCAGCCTGGTTGTCTTGATCGTTGTCCTTATTGCGCTCATAGGCGAACAGCTTGCCCCGCAGGACCCTATGGCTGAACATGCCATTTTACAAGTGGGGGATAAATGGGTGATCCCACCCTTCAGTGCATTTCAAGTTCCAGGGTATCTCTTGGGATCAGACCAATTTGGCCGGGATATGCTCAGCCGCATCTTGTACGCTGTTCGTCCTACCTTGATCATGGTCTCTATCGTCGCGATTGTCCGGCTTTTCCTGGGCACGTTGATTGGTTTGGGGGCGGGGTGGTCCAATGGCAGGCTGGGTCGCTTCCTGGATGGACTTATTTCAGCCGCTCTGGCAATACCCATCTTGCTGGTTGCATTGGGTGCTATCACCATGCTCGGTGCAGAGACGGGTCTGGTGGCATTCATCATCGGGTTATCGATCAATGGCTGGGGTGAGACGGCCCGATTAGTACGTGAGCAGACCCAGCTCATCAAAGGACAGCTCTTTATCGAATCAGCCCGTGCATTGGGTGCTTCTACCTTCCAGATCCTCATCCAACACATTTTACGGCAGATTATGTCCATGGTTTGGATGCTTTTCGCCTTTGAGATCAGTGGCACATTGATGGTCACTGCTGGCTTGGGTTTTTTGGGTTACTACATTGGGGGTGACGTGTGGATCGAAGTGGCTGACTATGTATCTCGCCGCACCGCCGGAGCCCCCGAGCTGGGTCAGATGCTGGCCACCTCCTGGGTCAATCTGTTGCAGCCCTGGCCGCTGGTACTCACCGGCTCAGTAATATTTATCACTGTACTGGGTTTCAATCTGCTCGGGGATGGCTTACGCTCACGCCTGAACCCTGAATTTATTAACCGTAATAACCCGCTTGCTCTCGTCAGTCATCGCTTTAATCTGTGGTTCGAAGGATCCGTCAGCTACCCGGTTTCGATCTGGTTGAAAGCTAATCGTCTCCGTCCTGCGCTCGTCTTTATGGCTGTGATGGTGCTGGTCGGCAGCATCTATCTCTATCGAACCAAATTCGCTAACAGATTCAATCCTTCCCAGGCTGCATTGGTTGTACCCGGCGGGCAGATTTGGGCGTCTGAGAAAGTCGATCCTTATGGGACGTATTATTTGAATTCCATCGGTCCGGAGAAGCCGGATAAGATATGGGTGGTCAATCATCCGGCAGGTTTTTCAGGTAGCCCGGCGATTTCTGTTGATGGGACGATTTATGTGGCGGGTTTGGATACTACATTGATAGCGCTGAATCCTGACGGAACCACACGCTGGCAAGCCAGCCTGCCAGAGATACCGTTGGGTCCGCTGGCGTTAGGTCCAGACGGGATCGTCTACGTCACCGATTCCAAGGGTGGCCTTTCTGCCTTCAGCCCGGATGGCAACTTGTTGTGGACGCATTCAATGGAAGCCACCGGAAAACCCAGTCATGGGGCCATCGTGGCGCCCAATGGAATAATTTACTACCTTATCGAAACACCGCTTGGGGATATCCTGAACGCCTTGCTGCCTAATGGGCAGCTGCTTTGGACCATAAAACCTGGCACGCGTGCAGCAGGTACAGGATTGCGTCTCTCACCTGACGGACAGCAGATTTTTGTTAAGGATGTGGTGATTAATACCCGGGATGGATCAGTTGTGGATTTACCATTACCCACCAAGGATAGCCGTGTCCTCGCCAGTCAAGCCCATCTGCTGGTGGGTGCTGACGGGAAAACTTACCTGCTTGCCGGTCATGTGGTCATACAGTGGACTCAAACTTTACAAGGATTTAATATCGTACAAAGCGCAGATTGGAACTACCGCGGTGCTGGCATGAACCAGAACAGCGGTTTACCTGTGGATGCAGGTGTAACCCCTCAGGGTAATATCTGGCTTTTCTACTCTGGCTATTATGGTGGCACATCGGTTTACTGGTTGGACCCGACCGGTAAGATCCTTGGCACCTTTTCCGCTCAATTTAGTCAACAAACTCAGCTCATTGCCATCGATGGGTCGAGTACCGCATATATATGCGGAATGGGTTTCTCATCGTTACAAGGACCGGCAACCCTGTGTGAGGCATATCCTCAAAATGGCACTGCACCCAAATGGTCCTATCTCTTCTCTGAAGGCACATATGGTATTGTTGGGGCCGCGATGGCACCCGGTAGATTGTACGTCATCACGCCTGATGGAGCTCTCTTCGCATTAGGGGATTCAGGCAGCACATCTCCTGCCCCAACCGCCACACCTTGATATCGCGCTTTTTTTGTCATTTTAAGGGCGTATTTCAATTTGTGAAGCCCTAGGCCGAACCTAATTGTCATTGCGAGGTGCTCCTGCAGCGTCTTAACGGTCCCGCTGCTTTGCCCTAGCCTCGCGAACTTTCTTTGTGAGCGAGGGAAGCAATCTTCACCTTACATCCCAAAGTTCTTTATTGCATTCTCTGTCACCAAAATCCAGGGTGTTTTAGTTTTTGAAGCCCGAAGTGCCCTCATTCCCTTTTACTCCGGCTGTATACCGAATTCCTCTCCCTCCTTATTAACGTCCTGTATACACAACTCATATATAACTCTTATGCGGCACATGTCTTGCACTTATATACTCGATGTTATAATCTTCCTGATAAGGAAGGAATATTACCTATGATGCGATTTGATCGTTTTACTGAACGTGCCCAGGAGGCTGCCCAGCGGGCTGCCGAGATCATTCAGCGCTATGGGCACAATCAGATTGATACTGAACACATCCTGCTGGCACTCATCGAGCAACCTCAGGGTGTGATCCCTCAGATATTGGAATACCTCAAGGTCGATTCTAACGCCCTTACCGAGCGTTTGGATTATATACTGCGTACCAGCCCCAAAGCCAATATTTTCGGCGGTGGTGCCGGCCAGATTTTCATCACCCCACGCGTCAAGCGAATTATCGACCTGGCAAATGAAGAAGCCAACCGACTCAAGGACGAATATATCTCCACCGAGCATATATTCCTGGCGATTCTGAACGAGCGCAGCACTCCTGCTGCCCGCCTGCTTGAAGGTGCTGGTGTTACTCGTGAGCGCGTTTATGAGGCCGTGCAGCAAATCCGTGGGGGGCAGCGCGTCACCGACCCACAGGCTGAAACCCGTTACCGCACCCTGGAGAAATACTCACGCGACCTCACCCAGATGGCGCGTGAAGGCAAGCTTGACCCGGTCATTGGGCGCGACACCGAAATCCTGCGTGTTATCCAGATCCTCTCCCGCCGTACCAAGAACAACCCTGTGTTGATTGGTGAAGCTGGTGTAGGTAAAACTGCCATCGTCGAAGGTCTGGCGCAGAAGATTGCTACCAATGATGTCCCGGAGATCCTCTCCGGTAAGCGCGTGATACAGCTCGACCTGGGAGCCATGATCGCTGGTTCACGCTTCCGTGGTGAATTCGAAGAGCGCCTCAAAGCCGCCATTGAAGAAATCCAGCGCGCCCAAGGCGAAGTCATCCTGTTTATTGATGAGCTGCACACAGTGGTTGGTGCTGGTGCTGCGCAAGGAGCAATGGATGCTTCGAATATGCTCAAGCCTGCGCTGGCCCGCGGTGAGCTGCAGTGTGTGGGTGCCACCACCCTGGATGAGTATCACAAGCACATTGAGAAAGACGCTGCCCTTGAGCGCCGCTTTGCTCCAGTTTATGTCGAGGAACCCAATGTAGACAACACCATCCAGATGCTGCGTGGTTTGCGCGACCGCTACGAAGCCCACCACAAGGTGCGTTTCTCAGATGATGCATTGGTCGCCGCTGCCCGTCTCTCTTACCGGTATGTGACCGACCGTCACCTGCCGGATAAAGCCATTGACTTGATGGACGAAGCTGCTGCCAAGCTGCGCGTGGCTTTGTATTCCCTCCCCCCCGAGCTGAAAGAGATGAAAAGTGAGGTCGACCGGCTGCAAGCTGAAGAAGAACAGTCGGGGTTGTCACGTGATTATGAGCGTGCAGCCGAGAAAAAAGCCGAGCGTCTGCGCCTTGAAACCGAGTTCACTACCCTGCGTGATAAATGGGAGAGTGAGCACAAGCTGGACGAGGTGGTGGATGTCAATGACATTGCTGCCGTCGTCGCCCAGTGGACCGGTATTCCTGTCTCGCAGATGATGGAGACCGAGTCTGATAAATTGCTCAATATGGAAGGTCGTCTGCACGAGCATATCATTGGTCAGGATGAGGCCATTCATGCCATCTCTGATGCCATCCGTCGCTCCCGCTCAGGCCTCAAGGATCCCCGCCGTCCAATTGGTTCCTTCATCTTTATTGGCCCATCCGGTGTCGGGAAGACCGAGCTCGCCAAAGCTCTAGCGGAATTCCTGTTTGACGATGCAGACGCCCTGGTCCGTATTGACATGAGCGAGTACCGTGAGCAACACACCGTTTCGCGTCTATTCGGTGCTCCACCTGGATATGTAGGTTATGAAGAAGGTGGTCAGCTCACTGAAGCTGTCCGCCGGCGCCCTTACCGGGTGGTCCTGTTTGATGAGATCGAAAAAGCCCACCCTGAAGTGTGGAATGCCTTATTGCAGATCCTTGACGATGGTCGTCTGACCGATGGTCAGGGCAGGCAAGTGGACTTCCGTAACACGGTGCTCATCATGACCAGCAACCTGGGTACCGAGTACGTGCGTAAGTCGGGCAGCCTTGGGTTTGTACCTCCCACCTCTACAGCCGAAGATCGTGAGGCTCAGGATAAGATCTCCAAAGCCCTCAAAGGCACCTTCCGCCCTGAGTTCCTTAACCGCATCGATGAAATAATCACTTTCTCACCCCTTTCGATTGAGGATATGGTTAAGATTGTTGACCTTCAGATGAAGGAAATCCAGGACCGTATGGGTGATAGCGGTTTGACCATCGAGCTCACTTCAGCTGCCCGCCAGTGGCTGGCCGAATCTGGTTACGATTCTGCCTTTGGTGCCCGCCCCCTGCGTCGCGCCTTGCAGAAGTACCTTGAATCACCCCTCTCGGTCAGCCTGCTTAGTGGAGAGTTCACCCGTGATGCCCATATCATCGCTGACGTGAACGAAGCCAAGGATGGCCTGGTCTTTACCATTGCTGAGCTGCCGGTCACGGTTCAAGTTTCGCAAGAATCAGCAAAATAAATCCAAAGGTCGGGAATTTACTCCCGACCTTTTCTTTTTCCCCGATTTATCATTGAGGGCGCTTTTTTCCTGAACCGTCAAGAGCTTCCTGTGCCCGCAGTGTCGCGAGTCATTATCTGTCATCGAGGAGCGGTCTCTGCGACGAAGCCTCGCGAACGTTCTTTGTGAGCGAGGTAGCGAAAGGGTGTTCTCTGCCCGACGTAATCTTCTTCATCCACTCCACAGTCAATTGGGATGCTCTGTTCTATCCATACTCCCTGTTAGCTCCCGTTATCACCGATGGTGCCTTTCGAAGGTTGTGTCGTGAGTCATTATCTGTCATCGAGGAGCGGTCCCTGCGACGAAGCCTCGCGAACGTTCTTTGTGAGCGAGGTAGCGAAGGGGCGTTCTCTGCCCGACGCAATCTTCTCTTTACTGTAGCCGGGATCGTTGATCCCGGTCTGGTTCTACCTTTAATGGCTCTATGCTCGAAGCGCCCCTCCTGCCAAACCTCACATGCCTGTAACACCAACATGGTGATATTTGTCTCTCGTTTGAGGATATTAACCACTTGGTATTTTGTCCCTAAGGTATTAAATTTTTAGGTGGAACCTCCACTCATGGACGCAGACGCTTTCCCAAACCTGTTCCTCTTCCGAGATCTCACCCCCAAGCATCTTGGGCTGCTCCACCCTCTCTTTATCCCCTGTGAGTTCATTGCCGATTCCGTGCTTTTCGAGCAGGGTGACCCTGCCGAGAATTTGTTTGCTGTTGTCTCCGGAGAAGTGGTGGTAAACTTTAAGCCGGATGATGGACCCAACATCATTGTGGCTCGTGTTCAACCGGGCAGTATCGTGGGCTGGAGCGCTGCACTAGGCAGCCGGCGTTACACCTCCAGCGCGGTATGCACTACTTACACCCAGCTACTGCGTGTGCGTGGGGATAACTTACGCCGCTTATGTCTGCAGCACCCTGATACTGGCACTGTCTTCCTGGATCGTTTGGCGACCGTCATCGCAGAACGCTTGCATTCCACCCACGACCTGGTCCTGTCATTACTGCAGTTGGGATTGACCACAACGCTTGAAAAGAGTGGAGGCTAGTCCATGGCGACACCGATAAATGCCAATGCCCCGATTGAAGAACAGGTGCGTGTGCTCATAGAGCGCCTGAGCGCCTATATCGAGCAGTTCCATGGTGGCTCAGTTGATTTCATCTCGTTCGACGGTAAAGTTCTCAAGGTTCGCCTGGGTGGCGCCTGCCTGGGCTGCCCGCTTTCCCCTAGCACCCTGCACGGCTGGGTGGAGGGCACCGTCAAACAGTTCTTCCCACAGATCGAAAAAGTCGAATCTGAAGCCTGAGCGCTTTGGTCTCACACTCTTATTCCATACCTGATTGTCTGACCTTCGGACAAAAGATCGGACAACGGTAATGAATATTGTCATCCCGTATCGCGAATGATTGTTGAGCGATATGCGAGCCGCAAGCGCTCTTCTTGCGGCGTGGCAATCTTCAATACACCTATATTTCAATGCTAGAACCTTTCAAAATGGCCTTTCCTGAGGTCTGTCCGAACTTTCGTCCGAACCTGAGGGGGGTTGTGGATAGACACCTGAGGATATTTTTGCTATCCTGTTTCAGGAGGAAATTGTAAACGGGAAGTGCTTGTTAAGTGATTAGTTAACGGCTTCGAGTACTCAGGCTGATTATCCTTAGCCCTCCCGATGAACACCCAATGTAAAAAATCCGGCGAGCATGTAGGCTTCCACTCCCGCCCAATGATATTTCTCTAAATGAACATGATAAAGGAGAGCAGTGATGAATGACTTTACATACTCAACTTACCGGTATGGTTTTAAACAAGATACACTCTCCACCGAGACCGAAATGATGGTGTTGATTGAAGGGTTAGGCAGGAACATCCTCAAGCACCTCGGGGATGTCGAGCTTGGCAAGTCGCTAAGGATTTTCTTGCACGATAAGGAAAACAAGACGGTGGGTGGGAACACGGCTGACCTGTTCGGTGGCTGGGCGTATATTTCATTGCTTTGGGTCGAGGAATCCTTGAGGAATCGGGGCTTTGGCAGCGATCTTTTACGCTGCCTGGAGGCGGAGGCTGGCGACATGGGATGCACTAACGCTTTTGTAGATACGTATAGTTTTGAAGCCAGGCCTTTCTACGAAAGGGCAGGCTGCACAGTGTTTGGAAAGCTGGATGGTTATCCTGCCGGGCATTGCAAGTACTTCTTAACCAAGCCACTGAAATAAAACTAAAATATATACGCATAGATTATTGGGGGTCTGGCTGCCTTCGATGTGCTTCTTATGGCAAGGCGGTTCTTATTACCTTGATGACGATTCCGGATGCTGTGGGGTCAGGGCAGCGCACGAACTCCGTCGTCACACCGTCAGGGTCGATGATTTTTTCATAGGGGGTCCCTTTATATTTCCAGGGAAGCGTCCCACCATTTTCGAGGGCGCGTATCATTCCGGTTAAACTATCCACCAGCCACGGGCACAATTCCCCCAGGTCTTCTGGATACCGGAATTTTTGTCCCACCTGTA
>CAZXPK010000019.1:0-35288 GCA_964642565.1 uncultured Anaerolineaceae bacterium | reverse complement strand
GGGGTATGGAATCATCCATGAGCTCGAATCGGGCACGTCTTTCATGATGCAGGAGAGGGGGATCCAATCGATGAAAGAACTGATTGGCATCGCCCAGCCGAACCCCATCACCGACTTTATGGCTCTGACGCCGATCAAGAAAATATCAGACGCCAACCAAGATTATTGCGTCTCGTGCGGTAACTGCGCCCGCTGCCCGTACCTGGCGATCACCCTAGACGAGAAGGGCTACCCACACACCGACCCGGCCCTGTGTATTGGGTGCTCGATCTGCGCCAAGAAGTGCTTTGTGGGTGCGATTAATATGAGGACGCGCAGCGCTGAAGAACTTGCTATCCTGCGAGAGCAGTAAACACGAAAGGAAAGATATGGCTACGCGCTTCGAAAACGGAATAGTTGTCACGCTTGGAGAACAGAACCGTGTGCTCTGGAATTCTACCGTCGTCACCGAGGGGGAACGCATCGCGGCGGTGGGCGATTCTGAAAAGATGAAGCAGCGCTTCCCGGAGGCTGAAGCAGTCGACTGCTCTGGAAAAATCATCCTACCCGGCTTCATCTGCACCCACCACCACTTTTACTCCACCATGGCACGCGGGATGAGCATCCCCGGTGAACCCGCCTCGAACTTTGTTGAGATCCTTCAGCGACTGTGGTGGAAAGTGGATATGGCGCTGGGCGAAGAGGACATCACCCTTTCGGCACAGCTGCCCCTGATCGATTGCATCCGCAATGGCACGACCACGGTCATTGACCACCATGCCTCCCCCGCCATGCGGGATGGCTCGCTTGACTTAATCGAGAACGCCGTTCGACAGGCAGGCATCCGTGCATCACTCTGCTATGAAGTCTCCGACCGCAACATCGCTGGTGGTGGGATGGCGGAAAACAAACGCTTCATCAAGAAGGTTGGCAGGGGGGATGGCCAAATCGCTGCGATGATGGGAATGCACGCTTCATTCACCCTGTCTGAGGCGACCATCAATGAATGCGTCGGCATCGCCCGGGAGGCGGGTGTTGGATGCCACATCCACGTCGCCGAGGATGCTGCTGACCGTGAGGACTCCCTCGCCAAATATAAAATGCCAACTGTGAAACGGTTGGAGAAGTCAGGCGTAACAGGTGAAAAGTCTATTTTCGTCCACTGCGTTCATATCGACGAGGCTGAGATGGACATCCTTGCTGCGACGCGGACGAGTGTGGTCCACAACCCCGAATCGAATATGAATAATGCGGTCGGCGTCACGCCGCTATTGAAGCTACTCAAGAAAGGTGTGCTGGTTGGACTGGGCACCGATGGTATGGGTTCAGACATGTTAGCCCAGATGCGCTGCGCCTATTTGCTGCACAGACTGGCCAACCACGACCCGCGGGTTGCTTTCGTAGAAGCCCCCCAGCTCCTATTGCAGAACAACGCTGAGATTGCCGAACGGCAGTTTGGTCTGCGGTTGGGTGAGATTGCCGAGGGTGGACCAGCCGACCTGGCGATCATTGACTACCAGCCTCCTACTCCGCTCAATGAAGCGAATTTCCTCGGGCATCTCATCTTCGGTCTGGTGGATGCGACCGTTGATACGACAGTTTGCCAAGGCAAAATTTTGATGAAGGGGAAGCAGGTCCTGAGTATGGACGAGGCGCGAATCGCGGCCCGTTCACGCGAATTGGCTCCAAAAATGTGGAAGCGGCTGCAGGAGCTTTAGTAAGCTCGTTTCTCAATACAATCCCAAAACCACGGGATATGAATGGAAGAGATGACATGGAACGTGTTGCCCTTTACCTGCAAGATACGCATGATCTCCGCGATGGGCTCAATTACGTCAAATATGCAGAGAATAAAGGCTTTGAAGCTGTCTGGCAGGCGGAAAGCCGTCTGGTGAGAGATGCCATTGTGCCGATGGCAGCCTATGCAGCGGTGACCGAGTGCATCAAGGTCGGCTCGGGGGTCATCAATAACTGGTCGCGCAACATTGGTCTCCTGGCCGCCACCTTCCTCACCCTGGATGACCTGGCTCCAAACCGCATTATCTGTGGCATTGGTGCCTGGTGGGATCCGCTGGCGAAAAACGTGGGCATTGATCGCAGGAAGCCATTAACCGCGATGAGGGAGACGGTACACGTTCTACGCAGACTCTTGAACATGGAGCGTGTGACTTTCGATGGAGAATTTATCCACGTCAACGGGATCGAGCTGGATGTGGTACATGGGCGTCGTGAACCGCGCCACGTACCGATCATGATCGGCGCAACTGGTGACCAGATGATGGAACTGGCAGGCGAAATTGCCGATGGGGTCGTCCTGAACTACTGTGCGCCTCCCGAACACAATGACCATACGCTGGAATTGTTCGAGAAAGGCGCCAAGAAGAGTGGCCGTAGTCTGGAAGATATAGACCGCCCACAGCTGATCGTCTGCTCGGTGGATCGTGATCACGACACAGCGATTGACTCTACCCGTGGTCTGCTTTGCCAATACCTGGCGCAACAGCCACACATTGCGAAAGCTTCTGGAGTCAGTGAAGACATAGTCAAGCGGATTCAGTCCATTTTAGGCTGGCCTGCCACCGAGGAGCAGATTGACAGGGCCAAGCATTTTGTGCCTGACGATCTCATCGATCGCATCACTGCCTCTGGCACACCCGAGGAAGCACGCGTGTGCGTAAACGAATACCGCAAACATGGCTGCACTTGTCCGATCCTGTATCCCGTATGTGGCGACGTAAATCTATTGGTGGACACATTTGCACAGTGATTCACATTCCTGTGGGCCCACCACTGATATAATTTGCAGGCGCCGTGCCCCCACCAGGATCATTATTCCTGATACTTTATGAAAAGTCTGTGTGAAGAGTACGTCCTTAGCCATACTGTTGAGGAAGCTTTACGGTTACTGTCTGGAGCTCATTGTTCGACGCGGATTGTGAGTGGTGGATCAGATTTGCTGTTAGAGATACAACAAGGCACTCGTTCGCCTGTCCAGATGTTGGTCGATGTGACCGAAATTGAGGAAATGTGTGTGTTGGAGATCCGCAACAGATCCTTGTTCATCGGTGCCTCCGTCACCCTCTCCCGGCTCGCAAATTCCCCTCTGGTAAAGCAACATGCTCATGCCTTGATGGAAGCTGCCGCATTGATGGGCAACCCGCAGGTATGCAACGTGGCGACCATTGGAGGCAACGTCGCCCATGCTTTACCAGCCGCTGACGGTTCAATCTCACTTCTAGCCCTTGACGCTCAGGCTGAAGTGGCATGCATGAATGGCAGGCACAGGGTTCCATTCTCTGTATTATTCAAAGGGCCTGGTGAATCCACCCTGGATCCTCATTGCGATCTGCTGGTGGGGTTTTATCTGCCTTTGCATGAAAAAGGGCAGGCGTCTGCGTTTTCGCGTAGCACCAATCCTCAGGGTATCGCCCTGGCAATCCTTAATCTAAGTGTATGGCTGCACCGTAAAGGAAGCCGAGTTATCAACGTCAGGATTGCAGTCGGTCCTTCGGGACCGGTCCCGATGAGAATGATTGCTGCTGAAAAGGTTTTGATCGGTCAGACTCCATCTCCAGAGGTTCAGGCGCATGCCCTGGACGAATTACTTAAGGAAGCGCATTTCCGCACCAGCCCGCATCGTGCGTCCGCAGAGTATCGACGTCATCTCGCCGGAATCCTACTGCAAGAAGCATTCACCAATGCGTGGCAGAGAGCTGGATGAGATTTACATAGAAATGAATCCTAAAATAAAGCTCTCATTGACCGT
Source organism: uncultured Anaerolineaceae bacterium (assembly GCA_964642565.1). Taxonomy (GTDB): domain Bacteria; phylum Chloroflexota; class Anaerolineae; order Anaerolineales; family UBA4823; genus FEB-25. Next base: position 31,543 of record CAZXPK010000019.1, on the reverse strand, counting down.
AAACGGAAGCATATTTACCCTCCCCCTCATCCCTGGAGAAACCCTGGCGAAGCTATTGCGCGAACGCCTGGGCCTGACAGGGACGAAGATTGGCTGCAACGAAGCCGAGTGTGGTGCATGCACCGTGTTAGTGAACGGGAAACCTACCTTATCCTGCGCATACCCTGCGGCGCGTGCCGAAGGCAAAGAGGTGATCACCATCGAAGGGCTTACTCCGTTTCCACCGGCAACGAACGAAAGTCAGGGTTTACATCCTGTGCAAGATGCCTTTATTACTTACGGTGCGGTGCAATGCGGTTTCTGTACACCCGGGCAGATCATGGCCGCTTACGCATTGCTGAAGCACAATCCTAATCCGACCCGGGAAGAAATCCGTGAGGCATTGAAAGGCGTCCTTTGCCGCTGTGGATGCTATCCAGCTATCGAACGTGCTATTCTTGCTGCGTCTGATTTAATCCATCGTGGTACACCAATTTCCGCTCCCTCTCTACTGCTTTATAAAGAGAATTACCGCGAGGTCGGGAAAGTACACATCCGGCCGGATGCGTTCCAGAAGGTCACCGGAAAAGCAAAATACACGGATGACCTAATATTTAATAATATGCTTTATGCGCGGGTGAAGCGGGCGGAGGTTCCACACGCCATCCTTCGTCACCTGGATACCAGCCGGGCTCGAGTGTTGCCTGGAGTGCATGCAGTCTTGACAGCAGAAGATCTTCCTGGTGAACGGAAGCATGGCCTGGTCAGCGCGGATTGGCCTATCCTGGTTGGGATTGGGGAGCGCATCCGGTATGTTGGGGATGCGGTTGCCATCGTGGCAGCAGAAACGCGAGAAATTGCAACCAAAGCGTTGGATCTTATCAAGATCGATTTTGAACCTCAAGAATTGGTTAAAGGTCCAATAGAAGCACGTTATCCAGAAGCACCTGCCTTGCATGATCGGGGCAATTTGCTCAAGCACATTCGGATGCGCAAGGGGGCTGTTCAGCAAGGTTTCGATGAAGCGGATTTGGTCCTGGAGCACACTTTTTACACACCGGCTGCCGAGCACCTGTTCATGGAACCGGAATGCAGCATCGCACGTCCGACTCCGGATGGGCAGATGGAGATTTACGTCGGTTCGCAAATCCCCTACTCTGATCGCGAGCAAGTGGCGCGGGCGCTGGGTTGGCCAGATGAGCGGGTGCGCATTATTGGTCAGTCTGTGGGAGGTGCCTTTGGCGGCAAAGAGGATATTGCCGGGCAGATCCATGCAGCTCTCCTGGCTCGAGTCACCGGTCGACCGGTTAAACTACTTTTCGACCGCCATGAGAGCATGCTGGTTCATCCCAAGCGGCATGCCACCCAAATCCGCGTCAAAGTCGGTGCCAGAATGGACGGCAGCTTAACTGCCATTCAAACCGAATTGTACGGTGACACCGGTGCGTATGCCTCTCTGGGTGAAAAGGTGATGGAGCGTGCAACGACCCATTCTACCGGTCCTTACGAAATACCTCATGTAAGCTCAGATTGTTACGCCATGTACACCAATAACCCACCTGCGGGTGCTTTTCGCGGATTTGGCGTTACTCAGTCCATCTTCGCGATTGAATGCATGATGGATATGCTGGCGAAAGAGCTGGACATGAATCCACTAGAACTCCGTCGAAAGAATGCACTGCGCGAGGGAGGTGTGACGAGTACCGGGCAGGTGCTGCACGAGAGTGTGGGACTGTTGGATTGTATTGATCAAGTTGAAGCGGAGATGAAAAAGCGCGGCGGAGATCATCCATTTGATTCACGCGTTGACGGTTTTACTCGCAAAGCCTGGGGATTTGCAACTGCTTACAAGAATACCGGTTTTGGGGGTGGTGAAAAGGATGCTGCCAGTGCAGAAGTCGAATTATTGGCAGACGGCACTTTGGAAGCGCGGACATCTTCTGCTGAAGTGGGACAAGGATTATCAACTGTGCTTCAGCTGATTGTGGCAGAGGAGTTTGATGTACCCTCCTCACAGGTCGGCGTGCTCCTGATGGATACCGATCTGACACCGGATGGTGGCGCGACGACCGCATCCCGCCAGACCTACGTCAGCGGGAATGCTGTGCGCCTGGCTGCTGGAACATTACGCCAAGCAGTCGCCGGTGTGCTGGCAGAAAAATTTGACCTTCCACCAGAAAAAGTTCATTTCTCAGCAGGGCAGGTACTGGCAGGCAGTCATTGTATACCATTGGCGAACGTTGTGGATATAATGAAAGCTGAAGGTCATGAAGCCTGTGTCAGATATGAGTACCAGGCACCCGAAACCAAGCCGCTTGGCGAAGGAGGCGATATGCATATTGCTTATTCTTTTGCTGCGCAAGCTGCCGAAGTGTCGGTGGACACGCGCACTGGAGAAGTGATGGTGCTTCAAGTTATCACTGCAAATGATGTTGGTAAGTGCCTGAATCCACTTGGATTACAGGGTCAGGCTGAAGGGGGAGTAATGATGGGGATTGGGGGAGCGCTGATGGAAAATTTCATCGTCGAGAATGGCCTGATCTTCACCGACAAGATGGCGCGTTATCGAATTCCATCTATTATTCACACCCCAGAAATTGTCAGCTTCATCATCGAACACCCAACGCTTGATGGTCCGTATGGTGCAAAGGGGGTGGGTGAAATTGCAGGTATCCCCACTGCACCGGCCATTATAAATGCCATCTGCAACGCGGTCGGTGTTCGAATAGATCGCTTGCCGGTTGATCAAGAATTTATCTGGAGATCCCTTGATAAACAGAGGGATGATCAGGGAATTTCCTGACATAACCTATTATTGGAATTGGCTTTCTTATAGTTAGGAGGGCATATGAGCATTCGCAGTGATTTCGGGTTAACCTTTGACGATGTTCTTCTGGTTCCACAGCGCTCCTCTATCCAAAGTCGAAAAGATGTTTCCACTGATACATGGCTTCTGCCAGGGATTCACCTTTCAATCCCCATCATCTCTTCGAATATGGATACGGTGACCGAAACACGCATGGCTATCGCCATGGCACAGCTGGGTGGATTGGGAATCTTGCATCGCTTTATGACGATTGAACAACAAACCGACTGTGTATTGCGTGTGAAGCGCTCCGAAAGCCTGATTGTAGAGTCACCCCTTACCATCTCTCCTGAAATAAGTGTTGCTCAGGCTCGCCAACACATGGCGGAGGTCGAAGTCGGTGGACTGGTGGTGGTGGATGAAGATAACCATTTGCTGGGGATTGTCACCCATCGCGATGTATTACTAGCACCGGACGATGATGTACCTATAAGCCAGGTGATGACCCCACGCGAAAGGCTGGTGATTGCTTCTCAGGATGAGACTCTGGAGGAAGCACGCAGTAAGCTGTATGAACACCGCATCGAAAAGCTTCCTCTGGTGGATGCGGATGGCCATCTGGCGGGGCTGATCACCGCTCAGGATATTGTTAAAATCCAACAACATCCTAACGCCACAAAAGACAGCCGCGGACGCCTGCGAGTTGGTGCTGCAGTAGGGGCGCGTCCGGAGGACCTGGAACGCGCTGCCAGCTGTGTGGCTGCCGGTGCTGATATTCTGGTAGTGGATATTGCCCATGGGCATTCAGACCACGTGATCAATATGATACGCAGTTTGAAGCAGCACTTCCCAAGCGTGCCCATAATCGCTGGCAATGTGGCTACGGCACAAGGGGTAAGAGATCTGGTTGAAGCAGGCGCTGATGCGGTGAAAGTGGGAGTGGGTTCCGGTTCAATCTGCACAACCCGAATTGTGACTGGCTTTGGTGTGCCACAGCTTAGTGCGATTATCGAGTGCGCTAATGTTGGGCGAGCATTGAATGTGCCCATCATCGCGGATGGAGGCATCCGCAACTCAGGGGATTTGACCAAATCGTTGGCTGCGGGAGCCAGTACCGTCATGATAGGTAGTCTATTGGCTGGCACGGATGAAAGCCCTGGCGCAACAGTCATTCGAGAAGATAGGCGCTATAAAATCGTGCGCGGAATGGCTTCGTTGTCCGCCAATATAGAACGGCGGAAGCTTGAAAAAAGCGAGCTAGCGATTGAAGAGTGGGGTGAAGTTGTGCCGGAAGGGGTGGAAGCCATCGTGCCTTATAAAGGGGCGTTGGTGGACGTCCTCTACCAGCTTGTAGGCGGCTTACGCTCTGGATTAAGTTATGCCGGTGCTTGCTCGATTGAAGAGCTTTGGCAAGTAGCTGAATTTATTCGAATTACACCTTCAGGTATGCAAGAATCACATGCGCACAATGTAGAGCTGATTTGAGGCTTAATCAGTTGGTTCAGGAGGGCAGGGGGTCAGGCCCTAGTGGGTCACTTAAATATAGGGGGTTTCCACCCGAATGTTACGTATATGTGGGGGTAAATCTGCTGAGGATGCAGGTTTTGTATTTAATTGTGCAGTTGGGATGGTAAGAAGTGGATTCCGTGGACATGTTGGATAAATTTACCCTCATTTTTGGGACTCAACGTTTTTCCCTAATTCTGGTATCGCTTTGTCCGGTGATAAGTAAGCCACCGCCAGACCGACCTCGTCGTCCATTGCCAGGTTCAAGTGGTATCCTGGTCGATAATCGGCCACTGCAATCAAGCGCACAGCCTGGCAGGATTCATCGTTACAACTGATCCATTTTCTAATACAGTTAGGTGAGTTGTAGAAGAAATCCCTATGGAAGGTTGTCTCCGGCTCGTCAAGGTTTACAGCCAGGGGGAAGATCTGGGCTTCCATTAAATCCTGGAAGAAGTGAGTCCCTAGTGATGGTTCTGGAGCAACGCCGACTCCTTTACCGGAAACCTCCACTAATGCTCCTGTACGACAAATATCTGAATAGCACACATATACACCCAAATCGGTATTCAGCGAGCCCCAACGACCTGGGCCGACACAGATAAACGACTTTTCCGGTAATGCAGCATTTAACGCGCTGATCACTCCGCCTAAATCTTTGCGTGCACTGGCAGTCTCTAGTGCATAATACGTTTCGGGTGGTACGAATAATACATGTCGAATGTGCTCTATCTGCCCTCTTGGCACCATAAAGTGCGTCGAGAAGAGAATATCCTCCATTCCTAAATGGTCAGGAATTTTACCGGCTGCTGCCTCTTTGAGTATACTTTGTGGACGGCACTGCAATAAAGTAATTTGCACTTGCGGTGGTAACGCATATGGATCTGGGACTTGTACAGTGAATTCCATGTCCACTGCATTGTGATAATGTTCTTCCAACAAACGCAACATCTTCGATAAGGTTGCAGCAAATGGTGTTCGACGTAACAGATCATCAAATGTGATCACCAAACTGCTGACTTCATCCTCCATGACCCGGCTGCGCGGGGTGACCAGATAACCATCTCGATCCACCTGGGCAATAAAACGCAGCACCGGATAATTAGGATGCAAAACCTCCCGTACCGGAACTGTTTTAAATACGTTTTCTTCGAGATCGATCAGATCTACATATTGTTGTGAATAATAGCGGATAGCCTCCGGTGTATCATCCGGCTGAAGAGTTGGATGGCTAAGCGCTACCGGGCGTGGGTAATCATTGCCTACCCGTTCAACTGCACGAGTGCCTAAACCCCACACTAAACGAGCAAAGCCATCTTCACGGCGGATTTGTGGGTTCCACCGATACAGATTGTGACTGAATGCCACCCCAGCCCCATGGGGTAAGTAATATCGTCCATAAGGTTCACCTTGAACCACCTGGATCAGGATTGCCATGCGTTCGTCATAGTCCTGCAGACCTTTACTGCGTCGGTATAACAGTGCTTCCGGCTTGAGTGTACTGGCAAATGTGCCCGCAATCGCCTGCGTTAGACCATTCAGATTCTCTTCAGAGGTGCCTTGGTTCGGGCAGAAGTGACTATCGTATTTACCAGCAAAGGCCGTCCCAAAGTTATCTTCCAATAAACTGGAAGAACGTACAATCAAGGGCTTTTTCCCGATGCTGTCCAACAAATCACTCAATTCAACCAGGATTTCTGGTGGAAACTTACCTGCCTCAAATTCCTTTTTAAGTTGAGGATATTCAGACCAAATTTGTTTTTCTGGCTTGTATTTCTGGTCATTCCAGTATGTGAACCCATTCATTGCAGTGAAAATGTACATAACATCTGAGCCAAGAAAATACGATTCAGGAATGCAATAACTGGCTCGTAAGGCTTCGTCACCCATCTCATTCAGAATGTTCGCAGCCAGCATCATCCCGGCTGCTTTTCCACCAATCCTGCCTAATCCGATCTTTCGTCGGTGAATCTCCGCCAGGTCCCTTACTTTAAACCACTTTTTAGCGATATTAATATATTCAAGTTGGTCGCTGATGATCCTGCGGATCAGGATCACTTTAAGCTCGGTGAGATGGTGCTCCAAAGCTCCTCTCTCTTGGGGAGGAATATTTTCAATGGACAGAGCATGCTCAATTAACCTACCCACTGGCATCAATTCAGGGTCGAAGATTTCCGGTATGACAACCTGAATGCGTTCAGTTTCCCTTTCACCAACACTTGGAGCAGTTTGGATAGTTCGCTTCCAGATGGGTGTGGAGCGAATGCCAGCAGCGCGTATCAGCAAGCCCAGTCCTCGTCCTTCTTGTACATCATGATCTGAGGTCAACATCACATCCAATGCAAAACACGCTGGGGTAGCTGCTGCGCAACCGATCTGGTTTCGGCTAGCTTTGAGTGCTGACTCAAGAGTTTCAAGCAAGGCACTTAATGCTGCGCTTTTCCGTTCTACCCACACTACTAAGTTGATTCCGATAAAAGGTTCACTGGATCCAATCAGCTCTTTATCGGTCTCTTCCAGTGGCTGATAATTATAGACAGCTTTCACTGTCCGGTCTACCCGTCCGAGATACTCACCAATCTGTCTCGCTAAGCATTCAGCCACACACTGGCAATTTTCGCAGTGTGACTGCAGTAAGGATTGTCGCATTCGCAGCGTATCGCCTGCGAAAAGTTTATCGGCACATTCAATAATGGCCTGATCAAACATTTTATCAGTCAGGGATTGGTCTACATGTGTACTCAGCATGTCACTTTCCCATAACGAAGGGTGTCAACTACATATTGGCATGTAATTGACACCCCATTATGAAACTTACTTAAACCCTTGTTCACACCTGCACTCTAGGGAAGCCTCGGAGATGCAAGCCAGGTATAGGATTCCAGTTCCTGTTTATCAAACAACCCCGTACGCCAGCATTGCGTTGGCAACTTTGATGAAACCCGCTATATTGGCGCCCATCAAATAATCGCCTTTCTTGCCATAAGTCTCTGCTGCTTCCAGGCATGCCTTATGAATGCTCTTCATGATCCCATGCAGACGCTGATCAACTTCTTCCCTGGACCAGGAGAGGCGCATGCTGTTCTGTGACATCTCCAGGCCCGAGGTAGCCACTCCTCCGGCATTGGCTGCTTTGGCAGGACCGTAAAGGACATGGTTCTCCTGATAGACCTTGATCGCATCCAGGGTAGATGGCATATTAGCGCCTTCTGAGACACAGTAACAACCATTTTTGACCAGTGCAGCCGCACTCTTTCCGTCAATCTCATTCTCGTGTGCAGAGGGGAATGCCAAATCAATCTTCAAACCCTGCTCCCCGATCACATCCCACACGCTCTTATTTGGATAATACGGGACTTTGTATCGTTCGGCGTATTCACTGATCCTACCTCGGCGGAAGTTTTTTAACTCCAATACAAAATTGAGTTTTTCGTGATCGATTCCTTTTTCATCGACAATTGTGCCATTGGAATCAGATAGGGTAATGATCTTGCCACCCAATTGCAGGAGCTTCTCAACGGTATATTGGGCAACATTCCCGGCAGCACTTACGGCTGAGACTGTCCCTCTGATGTCCTTCCCTCGGGTAGCCAGCATTTCCGCCGCAAAATATACTGCTCCGTAACCTGTTGCTTCAGGGCGGATCAGGCTGCCGCCATATTCCATGCCCTTGCCAGTCAGTACACAGGTATATTCATTTACAATCTTCTTGTAATACCCGTACAAGTAGCCGATCTCACGCCCACCAACCCCGATGTCGCCAGCGGGTACGTCCGTATCTGGGCCAATGTGACGATAAAGCTCTTGCATGAACGACTGGCAGAAGCGCATAACTTCCATGTCCGATTTACCCTTGGGGTCAAAATCGGAACCTCCCTTACCTCCGCCCATCGGAAGGGTGGTTAAGGAGTTCTTGAAAACTTGTTCAAATCCTAAGAACTTGATAATCCCCAAATTAACTGATGGGTGTAAACGTAAGCCACCCTTATATGGACCTATGGCATTGTTAAACTGAACACGAAATCCCCGGTTCACCTGAACTTCGCCATTGTCGTCGACCCAAGGCACCCGAAACATAATTACCCGATCGGGAATAACGATTCTTTCATAGATCTTTGCCTTTACAAATTCCGGATGTTTGTCGACGGTGGGTTCCAGCGTGGTGAGTACCTCCTTGACTGCTTGATGGAACTCTGGCTGTCCCGCATCTTTTTCCTGGACCATGGCAATGACATCTTGGATTACTGACATATTTAGGCTCCTTGTTTGAAATTAGATGATAGGAATTAAACAACTTGTGGACGAACCACTATCAGTACTATAACTAAATCGTATGGATTACTCATAAAATTCACCAATCAGTATATAAAAAATTCATAAAAAAGGAGCGTACTTTTCTTCCTCCTCAACGATAATCTTTTACCCGCTATAATTGTCTTATGAGCCTATGGTTCTTCGTTACAGATTTACACGGGTCTCTGTCACGATATCAAAAGCTATTTCAGGTGATTTTGGCTGAAAGGCCAGAGGTTGTACTATTGGGAGGTGACGTTTTGCCCTCTGACCTATCTTATCCCCAGGATATGCCAGTAAAGAGTTTTATCCATTCTGTCCTCCAGGATGGATTCGGAACAGTGAAAAGACAACTTTCTAAAGCCTATCCGCGTGTCTTTCTCATCCTGGGCAATGACGATATACGCGCCGAGGAAACCGAGATAATACAGGGCGAAACTCTAACCTTGTGGAACTACCTTCACTTACGCAAGATAGAGTGCGGAGATTTTACGGTTTACGGTTATGCCTATGTTCCCCCCACTCCTTTTGCATTGAAGGATTGGGAACGTTATGATGTATCTCGTTATGTCGATACGGGGTGCATTTCCCCCGAGGAAGGCTGGCGATCTGTCCCTGTTTCCCTCAGTGATATTCGGTATGCCACAATTCAGGCTGATTTAGATCTCCTCACTAACGGCGCCGATCTATCCAATGCGATTTTCTTATTCCATGCTCCCCCCCATCGAACTTTTCTGGACAGGGTAGCATTAGATGGCAGAACAATCGATACTGTCCCTCTGGATGTTCACGCAGGCAGCATTGCCATTCGGCGTTTCATCGAAAAAAGACAGCCTCTCATCACCCTGCATGGCCACATCCACGAATCCGCAAGGTTATCAGGATCATGGTGCGAACATATAGGTCGAACATGGGCATATTCAGCTGCACATGATGGTAATGAGTTGGCTTTGGTTCGGTTTGACCCCACAGAGCCTGATGAAGCTACCCGGTCACTTATTTAGTGACTGTTTTTCTTTCTTAGCTTGCCCAGTGTTAAAGGACGTGCCGCATCGCTGATCGCACCAATCTTGGAGGCAAAGCTGGTTCGGTTGTGCACATCCTCATCGGTCACCAAATGCACATCTAACAATGCGTTTATCTTGTAACCGGTTCGCTGGTAGTTCATTTCTGACAGCGAAGAGTTCCAACCATCTAACCAGAGCAACAAATCCTCCCGCTGGGCTTCGGTCCCCAGGAAGTGGATCAACAAATCAATATCACTTTCCGGACCAGCAGTAGCATTATTGACACTACCGAAGATATAAATACTTTTAATGCCAAACCTATCCGAGTCAATAAGTCCTGCAATGCTTTCTGCAGCTTGCAGCCTCCACCTCCAGTGAATATCTGTAACCTCCCGATAGACATGCCCTTTAGCTTTCTTGGCTTCCAGTTCAATCACCTTACTCGGTATGGTCAACCTGGCAAGAGCTTGTTCAGTATCCGCATTCATCATCACCTGCAAAACCCGTCCATCGGTGACAGCTGGGACATCAATCACCCGAATTACGTCGGTGAGGTTGGCAACATCTGGCAGCATTTCCGGCAGGATACTCTTGGCGGTCGTTAGGAATTGCTCATTGAATATTATTCCGCGGTCATCGGGGTATAGCGGTAGATAACGAATGGAAGCTTCAACTAAATCCTGGAAGAAATGCGTCCCAAATGAAGGATCTGGGGTGTAATCGCGCTGCTTGCGCGCAATTTCGATCAACATGGCAGTATTGTTTATATCCGAGTAGGTAACGTTGACACCCAGCTTGATGTCCCCCCGACACCCCCAACGTCCGGGCCCCATAAGGATAAACTGGCGTCTAGGCAATATTTTATTTAGCCTACTGATAACTCGCCCCACCGCAACCAGTTCTTGCTGACTTTCCAATTCACTGTATTTGAAAGGATCCACATACACAATATGGGTAATATCCAACACATTTCCATTAGTTATAAACCGGTTGGCGTTAAAAATTATCTCTTCCTTGGGAATACCCGTGGGAATTTCTGCAGGCAAACTATCTTCTCGATAACTCTGAGAGCGGCATTGCAATAGATAGAAATCAACACCGTCATGCGCAAATTCGATATCAACCGGGTAGCCTAAGGCTTCTTGCAAGGTTCTCATAATGGCTTCCAGTTGTTTCAGGAATGGAGTTTGTGAGATTAATCCTTCAAACGTGACTATACACTCATCGTGATCAAAATCGATCCCCAGGGCGCTTGGTATTTGTAATTGGTCATGCTGGAGAATCGAAAACAGCCGGTTAGCAAGGGTGTATTCTCGTCCGTGTTCTTTCAGTAGTGTTCTAATTTCCTTAGTTTCAAAGGATTTGGTCTTCAAATTGATTAAATCGATTTTTTTCGGTGAATAGCGGACGATCTCATCCAATGAAACGTTCACTGGCAGCTTGGGTTTTCCAGGTGCCACAAGAACTGGATAATCATCGCTTAGACGATCGACCGCACGTGTGCCCAAACCCGGTACCAGGCGAACCAATCCGTCTTCACGACGAATCCGGCTAGACCAGCGAAAATTGTTGTTGCTGAATGCCACCCCTGCATAAGCCGGCATGTAATAGTGCCCTACCCGTGTCCCCACCACCTCCTGGATCATTATTCCCATTTCTTCATGATAGTCGACCAATCCGTTCTCGTACCGATATTCAATCGGATCAGGGCTGAACATCGACCCATATACTTCAGCAATCGCATCCATGAGCACTTGCAGACGCTCATCCTTTGTGCCTTTGTTTGCGATGAACAGGCTCTTATACTTGCCTGCGAAAGCGGCTCCAGTCTGGTCCTCCAACAAGCTGGAACTACGTACAATCAGGGGCACATCACCGAAATCGTCCAATGCCAGAGAGAGCCCTTTAATAATCTCTGGGGGTAAAGGTGAATTCTTGAATAAGCTTAATACATAGGGGTACTCTTGCCTGACCTGAACCAAATCTTTATATTTTTGCTCAACAATATCTTCAAGGTTGTTATAACCAATGAAATAAAATATCGCATCCGAAGTTAGGTACCATGTCTTGGGAGTCTTAACCACCTGTAATAAATCTTGATCCCGTCGTGATTGGTTAAGAATCTGCATGGCCAGGAAAAGTCCGGAACTCTTTCCGCCTAGCTTGCCATGACTGCCCGCGGGAAATATCACCCGGTGCATAAACCCACTGAAATCATTTATGTTAATGTAATCCTTGGCAACCTCGATAAACCAGGGCTGGTCGCTCAAAACGCGACGGATGAGTGAAGTTCGGAACCATTTTTCACGAGGGGCTGTTAGCTCAATCCCCTGGGGTGCAAGCAAATGAAAACGCTCAATGGCTGTGCTAATCTCAGATAATGAAGAACCAGGGTTAACCAACACGTCCACCAGGAATGCTGATCGATCCTCTTTAATCCAGCGTTGGATATTTTCCAGAATCGCGCTTTGAGACAGGTGCTGACTGGCAAGCGTAAACACCTTGTCGCTGATCGTCAGGAGGTCTGTTTCTGATCGTTGTTTATAAGGTTGGTTATCACCATAGGCCTCATTGTCTTCATGAAACACTGGGCTGATCAGCTTAAGCAACGCCTCAGCCTCTTTGACCTCATGCCAATACAGATAGTTCACCATTTTGCTAGAGATTCGCACCAATAGCCCAGAGTCAGTCCGCTTGAGCATATCCAGGATCACCCCCCAATCGCTCTTTCGTTCCTCAACTTCTAATTGCTCCTGGAACACCTGCCGTAGTTGTTGGTGGAGAAGATAAAAACCAAATTGGTCTGCGATGGTATTAATCAGTTTGCGCTCTTCTTTTAAAAAAGGTCCCTCATCTGACGCAGGGCGTTCTTCGGTATAACACACGCTGATTTTACCCACATCCTGATCTTGAATGCATATAGTTGCACTTTGCACCCATGGGCTTTCTTTATAGATCGGAGTCTGATAAGTTTTTCTATCAAACACAATCTGCGCCCCACATACATCCGGGTATTGCCAACCCGGTGGAAGAGCCTGGATGATTCCCTGGCATACCTCTTCGATGGTAATCTCCGGAGTGCTTAGCAATTCCTGCACCCCATACATACAGTTGAGCTCTTTTGCCCGCTCCCGTAGTTGGTGGATCAAATTATCAAGTGGATTTTCGGTTTCGTTCATTTTCTAATCTCAAGGCTTGCAGATTACTCCCCGGCTCCTCCGCCCGTCGACGCGGATTTTCAACGGAGCTTTGAGCCTAATATGGCGGATGAAACGAGTTTCATCAATTATTTCCTGGCCTCTTAACCATTTCCAATCAATTTTGTGCTGCTGGTTGAAAGGCAAGGAAAAATATTTAACGCCCAGATTGATCATGTTGTGAAAGTAATGGGCTCCCTGACTCAGTTCCACCCTCACATTCTCCAATGTAGCTTCTACGATCACTTTTGCGCCGCATACCTGTCCCCATTGGACTGGAATGCCGAGCCATGGGTCAGTGGTCCCTAGCCGACCAAAGACAATTAATAAATATGGGAGACCAGCGCCCAACAGCTTGTCATTGAATTGTTCCAATTCAGGAACAATGGCTTTTGTATTCTTTAACTCAAAACTCTCTGGCTTTACATAGACCACATCCTTGATATTCTCCACAATTCCGTTCCCCAAAACGCCATCGGAGGAAATTACTACATTCTCACCCTCCAATTCTGATTCTGAAACATGGACCACATCGGTCGGGATTGCCATTGCCCTTACCTGTAAAAAACCAAAGCGATGTGGGTTGAAGGTCATCGCAAACTCAATTTCTACGGGTGTGTTGAGAGATTGTTCGCAGATAGATAGCAGCGATTTCATAAGATCATTGAAGGGCACCAGCTTGAGCAACAACAATGGAGCAAAAGTCAGAACCCGAGGACCTTTAAACCCAGTCCCAATCGATAGTCTGCCGGAGAGCGCGTTATATGTGGAAGCGACATATTGTAACGAGCTATCCTCCTCTGCTGCCGTGATATTCTCCTGAGTAATATACTCGCCCTCACTGATTGGATCGTATTTGGGTGGCTCCCCCATATTCACCACCCAGAAATCAGTCTGGGTATCTACGAGCATATCCGGAGTTGACACGAAGGGTGGCTCTGCCTTTGGAAATGCGGGCGAATATGCCCAACAAATTCCTCCATCCACGACCGTCTTTCCCAAGCCAAGAGCAAGATTCACCACACCATCCTCTGGCTTGGCAGGTCTCAGAGGGTAATAATTGTAGGAACGTGCCACACCTGCCACTTCTGGGTAGAATCGGCTCCGATACCTTTTCCCCACTAACTCCTGGATGATCACTGCCATCTTTTCATCGATATCATTATGCCCGATCGTTTTACGGTAAACCTTAGCCGCCTTGAAGTATGTTGACGCATACACAAACTTAATCGCTTCAGTTAATTGACGGAAGCGAACATCCGGATCATACTCGTTGTTCGGGATCATCTTGGTATGATAAATTCCGGCGAAAGGCTCGTTTTTAGTGTCTTCAAGCATACTCGAAGACCGAATGGCAAGTGGTATGCGGACCTGGTCGACAATAGAGCGCAAATCTCCAAGCACCTCAAATGGCAGCTCTGCTTTTTGGAAAGCATGCGCGACACGATCGTCGGGTGAGGCAGAATAAGCGATGTCATATAACTTGTTCTGTTTCATGAAGGAATCAAAGACATCTGTACACAGGATTGCCATGGACGGGATTTCGACCTTGACATCAGGGAATTCTTCCTGATCCAGCTTTGAATGAAGGATGTTGCGAATAAAAGCCAGCCCTTCAGCTTTGCCGCCCATCTCCCCTGTCCCCAGGCAACTTATTGGGGTGGTAGGTTCAAGAAAATTACGATTAAAGTAGACCGGTTGTGAGCCTAATGAGCTTTTCTTCGTTCTTTTCATAATCGACTTTTTTGGTTTCCTATACCCAGCCACGCTCCTGGCAGGCACGTGCAACCCGATCGACAGCAACAAGATATACTGCATCCCTTAAAGGTACCTTGCGACTGTTAGCAAAGTTACTGAGATCAATATAAATTGAACTCAGATGGACATCCAGCTTGCCCAATACCTCATCTCTCTTCCAGTAATAATTCATGTTGCTTTGGACTTGCTCAAAGTAACTGCAAGTCACTCCACCGGCATTAGCTAAAATATCAGGGATGATCTTGATGCCCCGCTGGACAAGCAATTGCTCGGCTTTCGGATTGGTTGCTCCATCAGCGCCTTCCACGATAATTGTGACCTGAGAGCTGATTTTCCCTGCATTTTCCAGGGTGATCTGGTTCTCGAGCGCAGTTGGTACGAGAATATCCACATTTTGTTCTATCCACATATCACCCGGCAGACATTCATAGCCCATCTCGATTGCTTTTGTCTTGTGGATTTCACCAAATGAGTTTGTAATGGTTAACAATTCATCTAAGTCAATTCCCCCCTTCTTACAAAATGAATAGGATGTCCGGTCGGCCTGGTTCCAGCTGGATACACAATTGACCACGCCTCCCATCTGCCGGTAAAGTTGAATTGCGTATTGTGCGACGTTTCCAAAACCCTGAAAGCTGGCAGTTGTATTCACAGCCTTGAGCTCAAGTTCCTTAAGTGCTTCACGAACTACGATCATCAATCCATAACCAGTCGCCTCTTTTCTACCGGCTGAGCCTCCCAAATCCACCGGTTTTCCGGTTATAAAGCCTGGGGTCTTACTCCCATGGATTGTCTCATACTCATCCAGCATCCACAGCATATGTTGCGCTGAAGTCATCAAATCTGGTGATGGTACATCCCATTCAGGGCCTACATTCCGGGCAATTTGCCTGATCCAACCCCGGCAGATCCGCTCCTGTTCTCCCATGCTTAAGTTGTGCAAATCGCAGATCACCCCACCCATACTTCCTCCCAGGGGTAAATCCGCTACCGCACAGCGCCAGGTGTTCCACATAGCCAGCGCTCGCATCGTATCTACAGTTCCCATGGGGTGGAACCGGATGCCACCTTTACCTGGCCCGCGTGCGTCGTTGTGTTGAATCCGGAACGCGCGGAAGATTTTTGTATCACCATCATCCATACGCACCGGGATACTGAAATGATATTCCCGGATAGGCATGCGCAGCAGGTCGCGTGCTGACTGGCTTAATTCAAGCAAGTCTGCCACCCGGTCAAATTGCTCTTGTGCTACCTCAAAGGGATTGTATGCGTTCGGATTCACGTTTGCAATTTCCTTTTATTTCGTTGGTATCGCTTCATCTGGGACTTCTAACATATAGCCCACACCTGGACTACTGACGATAAACTTTGGTCTCGAGGAGTCAATTTCAATCTTTTTCCGCAAATAATGGATGTAAGAACGTAGATAATCCACATCATCCCGATATTCTGCTCCCCATACTTTGGTAAGTAAGTAATCGTGGAAAAGCACCTGATTAGGATGGGTAGCTAACTCATACAATAAGTTGTACTCTGTGGGCGTTAGATAGATTTCACGCCCGCTTACGAATACCACGCGGCGTGCAAAATCGATAAGCAAATCGCCGCACACGATTTCCGAACTGATTTTCTGCGCTTTTTCAGCATTTGAGCGTTTGAGAACAGCCTGGACGCGCGCCAATAGTTCTTTAGAGCTGAACGGCTTGGTAATGTAATCGTCTGCACCCACCTCAAAGCCATGCAACATATCCAACTCTCGCACTTTGGCAGTCAGCATGATGATGGGCACGTCCGAAAATTCGCGCAAGCGTTTGGCTACCTGATAGCCATCCATAGTTCCCGGCAGGATGATGTCCAGTAAGATCAAATCTGGTTGTTCCAGGGCGGTTAATTCAATTGCGCTCTCACCACTGCAAGCGGCGATAACGTCAAATCCTGTGGCTGTTAGCACTTCACGTACCAGGTTAATTACCCTTGGCTCATCATCCACGATCAAGATTCGTGATTGCCCTTTCGGAGTTGCCATATTATTCCTTATTGAGCTGTCTTGGGAAGGGAGAAATAAATCGAAGTCCCTTCGTCAAGGTTACTCTCTGCCCAGATCCTACCGCCATGCCCTTCAACAATCGCCCGAGCAATGGGTAAGCCAAGCCCTGTTCCTGGGATATGCAGGCTTGCCACTGACCGAACGCGGAAATATCGTTCAAACAAGGGTATCAGATCTTCAGGTGAAATCCCGATACCCTGATCAGCTACCATAATGACCACATCAGATGGGCGTTCCTCGCCGCGGATGACGATCAGACCACCCTCCGGTGAATACTTGATTGCATTATCCAGTATATTTCGAAAAACTTGCTTTGTCCAACGTGGGTCAATTTCCAGAATTGGGAACTTCTCAGGAAAATCTACGATAATCCGGTGAGTCTCGGTCAGGTGCTGCATCTCTTCTGCCACATCGCGGGCGAGATGTTGCAAACGCACAGGCTGCCGTTCAAGTATTAGTTGATCTACATCGATCAACGAGGAATCGAGGATGTCCTTCAACATAGACTGCATGTTTTCGCTCTCTTCCTCGATCATGTGCAAGAATTTCTCGCGCTTTTCCTCGCTCCAATCCACATCATCCAGCAGTAATGCAGATGAGTATCCCTGGATGGCGGTCAAAGGCATACGCAGCTCGTGCGAAAGGGTTGCGAGAACCTCTGAGCGCATCCGTTCTGCTCGACGTTCTTCACGGACTTCATCAGCTTGAGCAGCTAAGCGGTCACGATCGATCGCCAGGGCAATTAAATCACTGATTGTCTGTACGAAAGGCAGATCACTCTCTGAAAAGACAGCTGGTCCTTGGATCGTTTCCAGGACAAGCACACCATATTTATACGATCCCACCTGAATCGGAGCTGCCAGCGTACTGCGTGGCAAAGCATCCGACCCTAGAGCTCTGGTCATCACTGCTCGATTCGAAGGGCGCAAATCTGCCATTGCGTTTGCAACCCGCTCTGGGGTGCTAAGCAAGCATCCAACCCCATCATCGAATACTTTGCCAGTAATGGCTTCACCAGCTCTTAATCCTAACTCGCTGAGCGCCGTCGTATCGTAGCCGAAAACTGCTGCTGGGCGGAAAAGTCCTGCTGGCTGATCCCATAACATCACCGCCCCAACTTCTGCCGGCTCGATAACTCCTATGATTTTCTGAATTACCGCATTGAGTAATTCTGGCAAATCTAGCGGTAAGGTAAGGGTCTTTGCAATCTCGATCAGGGCATAAAGCTGGCGCTGAAGTCTCTCGATATCATTCATATTCTACGTTTCTCATAAAGTCGAGCTCGAGAAACAGATAACAATATCATATCATGAGTTGCTAGAAATTATTCCACCCTTTGGCATTATTATATAATACCCACTTCTGAACGATCAGGATAAACTCTGGAATGCCAGGTGTTTGGTCAGACAAGATGATTGCCGGTGAATTTATTAGAAAATTAAAACAACGAAATAACTTTATCTTGAAAT
This sequence comes from uncultured Anaerolineaceae bacterium, assembly GCA_964642565.1. Taxonomy (GTDB): domain Bacteria; phylum Chloroflexota; class Anaerolineae; order Anaerolineales; family UBA4823; genus FEB-25. Next base: position 13,481 of record CAZXPK010000019.1, on the reverse strand, counting down.
GATCCTAAATAAAAAACGGCAATCAATGATTGTCTCTCACTATGGACAAGACTGCAGGCTGCCTTTCCTCGTTGATTTTATAAAACTTTCTTCAATGAATTTATCCCATCATGGTGCAGTTGGGAAGTTAAGCAGTGGATTCGGTGGACATGTTGGATAAAATCATCCCCATATATGGGATTTATTGGACATTTCAATACCACATGTATGGGGTGGACGATGAGGGACTCGGATCTTAATCAGTTGGTTCAGGAGGGCAGGGGGTCAGGCCATTCGTGGGTCATTTATAAGAGGTGGAATGGAATGCAGCAGTGGTGCAAGCAATGCACGACATGCCTGTGATCGATATATCCGTGGATATCCCATCTACTTTTTAATCATTACTTTTTAGGAAATAATACTGTAGATAAGTCTGGATGCTGTTTATTAGGTGCCCAGGTAAGTCGATACTCAGCTCAATTTTTAATATGCGCTTTTATGTAAACTAACCACATAAAATTAATAATGATACAATGCCTCATAGAATTTATCAGCATGGGCTCTTAATAGAAGATTGATGTTCAGGTCACCTGAGGTTTACTAATTTTTGGACCGGAGTACACTGCTGATCGATCATAAATCCGAATTTCAGTACATCAGATTGAATATCATATGAACCATTAATTTATTCAGACTTGATAAAAAGGATGGAGAATTATGTCTGATACCCTATTGACCCCAGAACAACGCAGCTTGCGTGATGAAGCACGCTCCTTTGTACGTGATAGAGTGACACGCCAGTTGTTGCTCGATATGGACGCAGAGAAAATTCACTATCCGCGCGAATATATTCAGATGCTCGGTGAGCACCATCTCCTTGGGCTACGCTTTCCTCTTGAGTGGGGTGGGCGTGGTCTTGACTGGTCTCATGAAGTTTTAGCATTAGAGGAGATTGGCGTGCTCGGCGCCAGTCTGGCTTGTTTGTACTCATTGCCATCCATTGTTGGCGAAGCGATTAATATCTTTGGTACAGCAGACCAAAAAGATAAATATCTCAAACAAATCCTAACGGGTAAGCTAACCGTCGCTGAAGCCCTAACAGAACCACGCGGGGGTTCAGATTTCTTCGGTGCAACAACGACCCTGAAACACGAAGGCGATTTTTATATATTGAACGGGCAGAAACGCTTTATTGTTGGTGCCGAGGGTGCTGATTTGTTCCTGGTTTACGCACGCTCAAGTGCAGATGGAGCAAGCCACAAAGCCATAAGCACGCTACTGGTCGAGCGAGGTCAGGGAGTGGAAGTCCAGCATGTGTATGGACTTATGGGCACGCGTGGGGGAGGAACTGGACGGGTATATTTTCAGAACGTGCAAGTACCCGTGCAAAACCTGATCGGTCAGGAACATGGCGGGTACGAAATATTCAACCAGATGATGATCCCTGAAAGGATGACCAGTGCGGCGGGTGCGCTTGGCTTAGCGCGTGCCGCACTGGAGATATCCGCACGCTATGCCGACCGTCGGAAGGCATTCGGGCAGAAGATCCGGGAGTTTGAAGCAGTCAGTTTCAAAATCGCTGACAGCCTAACCCGTCTTGATGCGGCGCGGGCACTGGTGCATGAAACCGCGCGCATCATTGATTCCATCGGCAACTCGAATTTTGTGCGACGCATGGTCTCAGAAGCGAAAAAGTTTGCCACCGATACCGCCTGGGCAGTGGTCAATGATGCGATGCAAGTTATGGGTGGGATCGGCTATACTAATGTATATCCCATCGAGCGTCTTTTACGGGACGCCCGCCTGATGACCATTTGGACAGGCACAAATGAGATCATGAACCTGGTCATTCAGCATGAATACTACCGGGAATTGCTCTCAAATATCACATCTATCAGAGACGTGGAGGATGATGCCCTGAATGCAGAAGCGGAAGGCGAAAAAGTGTACGAATGAGTGGCCGGCTAAGATTTGCCTTCCAATAACTTGTAATTTTGCCTGTAAAAGGGCTAGTCGGATTCAGTCTGGTTGAAACGAGGTGTTTGGAATTCCTTGCTTAATCCTTGAATAACTGTTTGATTAAATTTGTATTAGAATAACGATATTATTATTGTTATTACATTCATTATATTATTCCTATATCCTTTATATAAGTATCATGCCACCACACGGAAAGACACCAAAAAATTATAGATATAAATGGGACAGCGCAACCCGTAGTCAGAGGAGATTTATGATTAATGAACACGGATGATTTCGCCTCCAGCGTTAATGAATTACAAAGAGAAGTTACCAATCTACGTCAGCAGAACGATGAATATCGCAGGTTGGCTTCTTTTCCTCAACTGAATCCCGTGCCTATATTTGAATTTGACCGCCAAGGCCAGGTGGTGTATCTCAACCCTGCTGCACACCAAACTCTTTCGCAGCTTGGTCTGACCGATGCGCGCCTGTTCTTCTCCGATGACCTCCCTGAAATGAGTAGCCGCGCAAGCGAAGAAGGTGTTTTGCAATCGCTCAGGCAGGTGGAAATTCTCAGCCATACTTTTGAAGAAACCATATACTATTCGCAGGAATTTGATACTATTCGCGTCTATGCCAGCGACATTACCCAGCGCAAGCAGATGGAAAAGGCGCTTAACCAGAGCAAACAGGAGCTGATACAAACCCAAGAATTTCTTGAAGCAGTGACGAAAGGAACAGAAGTACTTATTACCACTGTCGATACGAATTTATGCTACACCTACTTCAACCAGGCTTACCAGGAAGAAGTGAAGCGGCTAAGTGGCAAGGATATTCACATTGGAATGAACATGCTGGATGTCTTTGCCCATCTACCAGAACAGCAAAAAGTCCTTTTGGAAGAGTGGAGTCAGGTCTTGCGCGGTGAGAGCACCAATAATATATTGGAGTTCGGTGATCCAGGCCTATACCAAAGAATATACAATGTGCTCCATACTCCCATCTGGAATGCAGAAGGTAAAGTGGTAGGGGCGGGTGAAGTTGGATACAACATAAGCGAACAAGTACGAACACAAGAGGCCCTACGTGCGAGTGAAGCACGCTTCCGTATGGTGCTCAAACATGCCCCGGTGAGTGTCGCAGCCCAGGATAAGGATTTGCGTTTTATCTGGGCTTACAACCAGCGAACGGTAAATCCATTGGAGCTGATTGGGAAAACCGACACCGATATATTCCCACCAGAGGATGCAGCTTGGACGATGGGGCTTAAGCGTCAGGTGCTTGAAACAGGCAAAGAATTGAGGGAGCAAGGCTGGGTAACCAGCGGAGGTCAGCGTTTATATCTTGACTTATATCTAGAGCCAATCCGCGATAAAGCTGGTAGGATTACCGGGGTTGGAATTGCAACTGTGGACCTAACTTCCACAATACTCGCCGAGCAGTCATTAAGGGAGAGCGAAGAGCGATACCATTCGCTATTCGAGAAAATGACCGAAGGTTTTGCCATCCATGAGATGATATTCAATGAAAATGACAAGCCATGTGATTATCGTTTTTTGGAAATAAACCCTGCCTTTGAGCGCCTTACAGGTTTAAAACATGAGAGTGTGGTTGGAAAAACTTACCATGAAGTGCTTCCGGAAGAGGGTGATAACTGGGTAAATATTTACGGGAAAGTGGTGCTCACGGGTGAGACTATCCAGTTCGAAGATTACTCCCCCACATTAAATAAATACTACCAAGTCTTTGCATATCGATGTGCTCCCAGCCAATTTGCTACCATTTTCTTGGATATCACCGAACGTAAGCAGATGGAGGACGATCTGCGGGTCAACCTGACAAAATATAGTGTGCTTTTTGACACGTTACCGCTTGGAGTTACCGTCACTGATCAAAACGGTCAAATCGTGGAGTCCAATCAGGAAGCTACGCGACTATTAGGTTTATCGGAGAAAGAACAAAAGGGCAGGCTGATCCAAAGCGAGGAATGGAAGATAGTCCGTCCAGATAAGACCCCAATGCCGCCAGAAGAATATGCCAGTGTGCGGGCAATGAAAGAACAGCGACGCATAGAAAATGTCGAGATGGGCATCTGCAAGGATGATGATCAAATTACCTGGATCAGTGTTACGGCATCTCCACTTTCTCTTGAAGATCATGGCATTGTGATCACATACAACAATATCACCAGACGAATGCTCGCTGAGGAAGCACTACATAAAGCCCATGATAGATTGGAAATGACAGTCCAGCAGCGCACGCAAGAATTGCTTAATGCAAATATTGAGCTAAAAACAGAAATTGAGGAACGGAAACGTATCGAATCCCAGCTTGTCGTTCAAACCAAAGCTGTGGAAGCTCAGCGCCAGCGATTTAATGACGTCCTGGAAATCTTACCAGTGTATACGATCCTATTGACACCCGACTATCACGTTTCCTTTGCCAACCGATATTTCAGAGAACGCTTTGGCGAGGACCACAATCGGCGGTGTTATGAGTATCTTTTTGGACGCAGTGAGCCTTGCGAGATTTGCGAAACCTATAAAGTGTTGCAAACTGGTACGAATCAACGATGGGAGTGGATCGGTCCCGATGGTCGAAATTATGATGTTTTCGACTTCCCTTTTAACGATGTGGATGGCTCTTCCCTTATCCTTGAATTGGGCATCGATATCACCGAAGGCAAGCAAGCGGAAGAGAAACTGCGCGTATTGAATGCCTACAACCGTAGCCTGATCGAAGCTAACCTGGATGCCCTGGTTACAATCACACCGGACGGAAGAATCGGGGATGTGAATGCTGTCACTGAAGCCATTACAGGCTATCCACGTGAAGTTTTAATTGGTACTGCTTTCCACGGATATTTCACAAATCCTACGAAAGCTCGATTAGGTTACGAGCAGGTTTTCGAAACGGGCACTGTGCGGGATTATGAACTCGAAATCCAGCATAAAGATGGTCACATCACCCCCGTAGTTTACAATGCCTCAGTCTATCGGGATGAGTCCGGCAAGGTTGCCGGTGTGTTCGCCGCAGCCCGTGATATTACCGAACGTAAGCAAACTGAAGTAAAGCTGCGTCAGTTAAACGCATACAACCGCAGTCTGATTGAAGCCAGCCTGGATGCGCTTGCAACGATCACACCGGATGGGAAAATTGGCGATGTGAACTCTGTGACTGAGCTTATCACGGGTTATAAACGTGAAGAGCTGATCGGCATGGATTTTCATAGTTATTTCACCGATCCTGATAAAGCTCGCTCTGGATATCAGCGTGTATTTGAATCTGGGATGCTGCGAGATTTTGAGCTGGAAATTCAGCACAGGGATGGACATTCAACACCTGTGGTCTACAACGCCTCAGTCTATCGCGACGAAACTGGTAAAGTGAGTGGTGTTTTCGCAGCTGCCCGCGATATTACAGAGCGCAAGCAGGCTGAGAGGCAGCTTGTTGTCTTGACCACTGCTCTGGAATCTGCTGCCAATGGCATTATCCTTACTGATGCCTATGGCGCCATCATATGGTCTAACCCCGCTTTTAGCCAGATGACAGGATATGCCAAGGAAGAGATTATCGACAAAGACCCTAGCTTCCTTAAATCTGGTAAGCAGGATCGGGAATTTTATCAAAACCTATGGAGTACCATCCTCGCAGGGACGGTATGGCGTGGTGAGTTAATTAACCGTCGGAAGGATGGCAGTTTATATTACGAAGAGCAAACCATTACCCCTGTGATCGACCAAAATGGAAAGATTACTAATTTCATATCAATCCGGCAGGATATTACTCTACATAAACAGGCAGACGATGCGCTCATCAAAAGTGAAGAAAAATATCGCTCTCTGGTTATTGCCACCGCTCAGATAGTTTGGCAAACAAATGCGGATGGTGAGGTGGTTGAGGATAATCCCAATTGGAGGGCATATACCGGGCAAAACGAACAAGAAGTACTGGGGTCCGGTTGGATTAAAGCTTTGCATCCTGACGATCGACAACGGATTGCAGACGTTTGGGCTCGAGCAGTTAAGATGAAAACACCATACGACACCGAGTGCCGGATCAGGTCATCCAATGGAGATTATGGTCATTTCGCTTTACGGGGTGTGCCGATAAAAGATAAGGATGGTGATGTCTCCGGATGGATCGGTACGTATACCGATATCACCGAGAAGAAGAATTATGAAAATCAGTTGATCCAAGCTGAAAAGCACGCGGCCATCGGTCGCATGGTTGGCTCGGTGACCCATGAGATTAACAATCCATTGCAGACGATAAAAAACTGCCTTTATCTCATCCAACAAGATACTGAAGCTGATTCCACAAATGCAGAACCGTTGGAGATGGCACTTTCTGAAACCCAACGCCTATCCAATATTGTCGGTCAATTACGCCAGCTTTATCGACCACAAATAGGGCAGACCATGGGCGCCCAGGATCTTTTGGAAATCATCGAAGAAGTCTATTCACTGATCACCCCTCATATAAACAATTCACAAGTAGTCTGGCAAACCTCATCGGATTTTACGAGTTGTCATATCAACTGTATTAGAGACCAGATGATCGAGGTTTTACTTAATATTTGCATGAATGCTATCGAAGCAATGCAACCCACTGGAGGAATATTATCGGTAAATATGATTCGCGCCAGTGATAAGCATCAGGTAGGAATAGTTATAAGCGATTCTGGTTTGGGGATAAAGCCAGAAATCTTGCCCCACATCTTCGAGCCGTTTATTACCACCAAAGAATTCGGTTTGGGGTTGGGGCTGTCGATCTGTTATGGAATAATTCAAAAGCATGATGGGCAGATTACAGTTGAAAGTCAGCCCGGTCAGGGGACAAGTTTTACCATTTGGCTTCCCCTAGTAGATGAGTAAATTAGCAAAGAGGAGATTAATGCATGGGTACAAATCACTCCATCCTGATTATCGACGATGAACCCAATTTAAGACGCAGCCTCGGGCTTATCTTGCAGCGTGCAGGTTATAACATAACCACCGCCTCGAATGCAGCCGAAGCAATCCAATTATTACATGCCGGAGCTTATGATTTGACATTCCTGGATATCAAATTACCAGATCAAAATGGCATCCAGCTTCTGCCCCAGATAAAGGATTTATACCCGGAGATGCCCATTCTCATTCTGACAGCGCATGCAACGTTGGATACCGCCATTGAAGCCGTCAGGTTGGGGGCAAGGGATTATTTGTTAAAACCGATCGATCCTGAAGCTATCCTAAACCGGGTGGAAAATATCCTAAGAGAAGAAAAACCCAAGCGACGGCGTGAAATCACCACTCAACTGCAGGGTTTATTAGCCGAGTTACAATTAATTGATGGTAAGGATGTTCGAGCGATTTCTTCCGACACAACAACTACCACAACAGACCCGGCACGATTTTTAAAATGTGGACCTTTGACATTGGACAGACACACTCATTCCGCCCAGTTCAAAGAGGGCAACACTTCTCTGCCTCCATCCACTTTCGATTATCTGGTTACCCTAGTTCGTCATTCTCCACAGCCTGTGACATATGAAAAGTTGGTTTTGGAATCACAAGGTTACCAACATCTAAGCCGGGCAGAAGCCCGCGAAATATCGCGCTGGCAGATGCATGAAATCCGCCGCTTGTTGGAACCTGACCCGCGCCATCCTCAGTTGATCATAACTGTTCGAGATGTAGGTTATCGCCTGGTCGTTTAACAATAGTTCTGTACAATCCCCGAAAGGCGAGCAGTGTCAACCACTGCTCGCCTTTCGATTTATATCAAACCATTGGTGCGATACCAATATAATCCAACTATTTCAAATTCTTCATCCCCATATTACCTATAAAATAAAAATTGGATTAATTCTTGTAGATAACCATGAGTCCTAAATTAATTATTCTGGTCGAAGATGACATTAATTTGCGCCAATCCATTGCGCTCATCCTTCAACGCCACGGTTATCTCGTCACTGTGACTGACTGTGCTTACAAGGCGATGGACATTATTCAGTCTGGTGAGTACCAGCTGATCATTTCAGATATCAATATGCCAGAGACCCGAAATGTATTGCTTCCCAAAGTCCTCGGAAATTACCCGTATATGTCAATCGTTATATTAACTGACCAGTCAATCTCGGAGATAGAAAAGGAGGACAAGCTACGCAGTGCTCAATATTTGGTAAAACCGATTGCCCCTGAACGTTTGCTGGATTGTGTCAGGACGATATTGGGTAAGAAGAGCAGCTCCAATCAGGCTAATCTCAATAATCTACAAACCAGTCACGATTGAAATTATTATTACCGGTGCATATTGCTTTAAAGACAAATATCGCTAATTCTCGAGCATAAATAAGTCCATTTTTTTCAGATTCAGGAAGGTCATTTTGATTAATAACCATCCCATATATTCCGTTAATCAATCCTCACCTATGGTTTTTATAGACAGCCCTGAACCCGGGAGAGCTGTTCTTCCCAAGCCGAATTCATTTCTGGCGGTTTTTTTGCACAAGGAGGAGCTGGGGTTTATATATAGAAATATATATTCCTTCCAGGTATTACATGGTCACAATATCAAGGCTTCATGACCAATTTTGAGGAGGGAAAAAGCAAACCTGAACAGGGACAGATACATCCTTCTTCAACGCTAACCGCTTGATCAAAAATCCATTAAAACTATAAGGAGAAAATATATGACAGGCCATAAGGTTTTAAGTTATATCCTGGTGTTGCTTGTACTCGTTTCTTTTATCTTTGTGAGCACAAGTCAACTTCAGTCCGTCAGTGCAATGCCAACTTCTCCGACGGACGAAACCAAGGTCCCACATTACTTTGGACCCTACCCCAACTGGGCCAACAGCCCGTTCACGCTGGCAGACGCCCAGGTGGTCATCACTGGAAATGGCATCGGAGCTGAAGCTGTTGCCTCAGTGGGGGCAAACGGCGCAGTCACCGGCATCACCATCACCAACCCGGGGCACGACTATTCGCAGGCGACAGTCGACATCCTCGGCTCCGGGACAGGAGCGACAGCTGATGTGACCATCGTAAAGATTGGTGCTGTTATTGCAGTCACAGTGGACCTGCCGGGTTCAGGTTATTCGGCACCTGTTGTGACCTTCAGTGGTAATGGTGGCGCCGCAGCGACAGCCTATGGTGGCGTTGACGCGGTCACGCTTACTAACGGCGGCCTTGGATACCAATTCCCGACAGTCGACTTCGACCTGCCTGACGGACCCGGTGGGGTGCAAGCACAAGGCAACGTCGTGTGTGCGGAACTCAATTGCACCCCTGCGAATCCTGGAGACCCTATAACGATCATAGGTGTAGATGTGGTTAACCCTGGGTCGGGGTACTCAACCGCGCCGAACGTCGTGATCCGTGACGGCACGCTTTCCAACCCGATCAACCATGATCCAGGCACATTCACGGAGGCAACCGCCACAGCCACGCTGTCAATCCAGTCGATCACCCTGGATGCAACCGGCGCAGATTATAACCCGACGCCGACCGTAACCATCAGTGACCCAACCGGAACGGGAGCCGCAGCCACAGCCGCTCTCGATAATGGCGTCATCTCGGCAATCACATTGACGAACGCTGGCTCGGGTTATGTTACAGCAGGGGGCATCCAGAAGTTCACCGATCCACTGCCCGGGCTGTGCCTCCCACCGGCTTGCCCGACGAGCGGGAAATACATACCGCTGGGGGTACCAGAAGTCAAATCCTATGGCGGCGGCGACGCTGACGAGTACGTGATTGGTTTGGTGCAATACAGGACAAGCTTCTCGTCCAGCCTGCCACCTACTTTGGTGCGCGGTTATGTGCAACTCGAGACTGCAGCGAACACAGGGATCAGCCAGCACTTCCCACTCACGAACGAACTATTGGATGGGACGCAGGTTCCAATTATGCAGAGTGATGGTGTTACGCAGTGGTTAGCAGTGACCCCGCCACAATACCTGGGACCGATCATTTCCGCTACCAAAGACCGACCGGTGCGCATCGTGTTCTATAACCTGCTGCTGACTGGTTCTGGTGGCGACCTGTTCCTGCCGACCGACAGCACCCTGATGGGCTCAGGTATGGGCCCGATGGGGATGCCCGCTCCAGCCGATAACAGCTCCGTCATGGATGGGGTGCGCAACCCGGATTGTACCGAGTATCCGAAATCCGACATGTGTTTCAAAGACAACCGTGCCACCCTGCATTTACATGGCGGTGTCACCCCCTGGATCAGCGATGGCACACCGCACCAGTGGATCACACCCGCTGGTGAGAACACCCCATGGCCGGAGGGTGTGAGTGCGGAGAACGTCCCCGACATGAATGTATGCACTGCCGCAGATGACGGCTGCCAGACGTTCTATTACACCAACCAGCAGAGCGCCAGGCTAATGTTCTACCATGACCATGCCTGGGGTATCACCCGCCTGAACGTATATGCGGGTGAAGCTGCCGGTTACCTGATCAGCGACAATACAGAAAAAGCACTGATCAACAGTGGTACCATCCCCGGCGCGGCTGACACAATCCCCCTGGTCATCCAGGACCGCACCTTCGTGCCCGATACAGCACAGTTAGCCAGCCAGGACCCAACCTGGGATACAGCCCGCTGGGGTGGTTACGGCAACTTCTGGTACCACCACGTCTACATGCCAGCGCAGAACCCCGGTGATCCGAGTGGCATGAGTGCCTTCGGGCGCTGGATGTACGGGCCCTGGTTCTGGCCACCGGCTGCCGATACAGTGCACGGCCCGATCGCCAACCCGTACTACAATATGGATCCAGCTACAGGGTTTACAACACCCTTAGCTACTCCCTGCAACATTGACGACCCTGCCACCTGGCAGTACCAAACCGATCCATTCTGCGAGCCACAACTGATCCCCGGCACACCGAATATCTCGGTGGGCATGGAGCAGTTTAACGACACGCCCCTCGTGAACGGCGTAGCGTACCCAACCCTGACGCTCGAGCCCAGGACATACCGCCTGCGCATCCTGAACGCAGCAAACGACCGCTTCTTTAACTTCCAGTGGTACGTGGGTGACCCCAACACTGCCAGCACCGCCATGAACAACCTTGGACAGGTAATCGGGGCAACCGAAGTGGCACTGAACCCGGCTGAGCTAGCAGCTGCTCAACTCGACCCGAACGTCTTCCCGACGCCGGATACGAGTATTAGCCTGCCAGGTCCCGACTGGATCCAGATCGGCACCGAAGGTGGCTTCCTGCCAGCCCCGGTAGTGGTGGATGGCCAGCAGGTGACCACCTGGATCGTTGACCCGGCCCGTTTCGACTTCGGTAACGTTGATCAGCACTCACTACTGCTGGCACCAGCTGAGCGTGCAGATGTAATCGTTGACTTATCGCAGTTTGCCGGTCAGACGCTGATCCTGTACAATGATGCCCCGGCAGCCTTCCCAGCCCGGGTCGCCTCCTATGACTACTACACAGGCGCCCCAGACCTGAGCCCGGTCGGCGCACCGAGCACCCTGCCCGGCTACGGGCCGAACACCCGTACCATCCTGCAGATCAAAGTCGCGGCGAATACCCCAGCCCCTGCTTTCAACCTAGCGACACTCCAGGCAGCCTTCCGCCACAACGCAAATGTTACAGGTGTGTTCGAGTCTGGGCAGCACCCAATCATCGTCGGTCAGGCTGCTTATAACTCAGCCTATGGCACAAGCTTCGCTGCCAGCAGCGACTGCAACGCTCCTGGCAGCTCAGTCACGCGTTGCGATGGCTACGTGCGGGTGGATGACACATCGACATTCGGCTTCAATACGCTCAGAGGGCAGAACACCAAGATGACGATGCCACTCCAGCCGAAAGCCATCCATGACGAGATGAATGCTACGACCTTCGACGAGTTCGGCAGGATGCAAGCCAACCTGGGCGTGGAGGCCCAACCACCGACCCCAGGGGCACAGAACGTTGTCCTGTACCCATATGTGAACCCGGCGACCGAGCTGATCGACGCAACCGGACTGCCTGTCGGCGATATCAATGTCACACCCATCTCCAGCGCGACGGATGGAACGCAGATCTGGCGCATCACGCATAATGGCGTGGATACGCACCCGATACACTTCCACCTGTACGATGTGCAGCTGGTAAACCGGGTCACCTGGGACAACATCATCATCCCACCGGATGCCTCAGAGCTGGGCTGGAAGGATACCGTACGTATCTCTCCGCTGGAGGATACCATCGTAGCTTTACGCCCAGTCATCCCGACGTTACCCTGGGATCTGCCTAACTCAATCCGTCCACTGAGCCCAATGCTGCCACTTGGTTCGAATATGGGATTTAACAGTGTGGATCCGCAGGGCAACCCGACGACGCCGATCACAAACACGCTGGTCAACTTCGGATGGGAGTACGTCTACCACTGCCACATCCTGAGCCACGAAGAGATGGACATGATGCGACCGGTTTCGGTGGCGGTACCTCCGCAGGCACCGTGTGGACTGGTGTTCGATGAACCAACAATGACCCTATCATGGTTCGATACCTCACTCAATGAGACGGCGTTTGTCGTCCAGAAGTCGACCGACGGTATTAATTGGACAGATGTGACGCAGGTTGACGTGGCATTGGATGTGCCGAATACAAGTGGAGGATTGATTAGCTACGCCGATCCATCATGGGTAACTGGTGAAACCTACCGTGTCTACGCCCAAAATACGGTTGGAGACACAGTGGTTCCTGGTTTCCCGACAGTGACTGTGAAATCGGGGTACGCTTACCTCGGAGTTAATACCCCACCTGCGGCTTTCAACAAATCCCTGCCAGCGAACGGGGCGACGAGCCAACTCTTGAACCCAACCCTGTCATGGGGGGCAAGCAGTGGTGCGACCTACTACGAGTATTGCTACGATACCACCAACGATAATGACTGCAGTGGCTGGACGAACAATGGGACGGCAACCAGCGTCGGCATAAGCGGGCTTTCAACTGGCACAACCTATTACTGGCATGTACGGGCAGTCAATTGTTTAGGCACGACCTACGCCAATGGCTCAAGCACCGCTTTCTGGTCTTTCACTACCGGTGTTCCACCTGCGGCGTTCGACAAATCCCTGCCAGTGAACGGGGCGACGGACCAGCCTTTGAACCCGACCTTGTCTTGGGGGGCAAGCAGCGGCGAAACCAGTTACGAGTACTGCTACGACACCAGCAACGACAACGCCTGCAGCGGCTGGACGAACAATGGGACGGCAACCAGTGTGGGCCTAAGCGGATTACCCGCCAACACAACCTACTACTGGCATGTACGAGCAATCAACAGCTTCGGCACCACCTACTCCAACGGCTTTTCCTCTTCTTTTTGGTCCTTCACTACCGGTGTCCCACCTGCGGCGTTCAACAAATCCCTGCCAGGTAACGGAGCGACGAGCCAACTCTTGAACCTGACCCTGTCATGGGGGGCAAGCAGTGGTGCGACCTACTACGAGTATTGCTACGACACCACCAACAACAACATTTGCACCGGCTGGACGAACAATGGGACGGCAACCAGCGTCGGCATAAGCGGGCTTTCAACTG
>CAZXPK010000018.1:0-35345 GCA_964642565.1 uncultured Anaerolineaceae bacterium | reverse complement strand
GTTGTATTCGCCATAAATCGTCATAGTCTCCTAAAAAAAGACCGCGCCATAATGATTTGGATTGATTACTTGTTTAGTCTACTCACTTATGATAAAATCTAGCGCACACAAAACCTTTTATGTCGCATAGACACTGTAGTATACATATTTAGTTTCTAAGTTGGGTTTTGTGTACTTCAGGGCGCGTAGCTCAGTTGGTTAGAGCGCACGGTTCACATCCGTGAGGTTCGGAGGTTCGAGCCCTCTCGCGCCCACTGAATATCGAGAGAATCATTCGATACAGATTAGCAGTCCAGGATAGCCCACTTCTTATCGAAGTGGAGCTATCTTTTTTTATTTCGCAGGGATTCAAGAGCTTTTTCGGCTGCCCATGGGACAGCCACGGCAGGCTCAACGTCTTCCAATGCCTCGAAGACCTTTTCCTCTGCCTCATTCAATTTTCCCGCATCTCTCGTGACGTGCAAGATATGATGAGCACTCTGACGCAGCCATAACGAATCGAAGTCTCGCATGAGAGCTTCAAGGAGTGGGGGAATGGCGTCGCGCCGCAGTGCAATCAATGCATCAGAAGCTACCCAGCGGATACCAGCGTTTTCATCTTTCAATTGTTCTACCAAGACATGAACGGCGGCCGGGTCTTGGATGCTATCCAAGACTTTGATGACCTGCCAGCGAAGCTGTGAGTTGGCATTTGATAGTGTATGAATAAGCTCGGTGACAGCTGGTGCTCCGATGCAGGTCAAAACCTCACGCGCTTGCATACGGACAAAGCCATCCGAGTCACTTAATTGTTTGATCAAGGAAGGTATGTCTTTATACGGAAGCTCATCTGTACAATCAGTGATTTTATTGATCTGAGATATGACTGTATTATTCATTTTATAATCCTCCTCACACCATCATAGTAGCGACAGGATGATAGCTCTACATGGATATCATCCATTCGTTAACGACTTGTGGTGGAGCGATTAATCAAAATATATTAATCCAAAACGTTTTGGGTGTCAACTTAACTTTGGATTAAGAGAAATTTTCCCTGTTTTACAAGGGACTAACTTATACAGAAGAGCATAGTGGGTATTGGGTACTGCAGGGATGCTCTAAATCTCGGAGCGCTGCTACTATTCGCGAGTAAACATGCATAATGTGCATATATCTAGCCAGCATCTCTAGTAAAAATTGTCAGGATTATAAAAACTTGTGGAGGCTTCTATGACCGAGGTTACTTGGACTTTCGCGGAAATAACAACCCATTTTGAACCGGCGAAGGGATTGGAAAGATGCCTTCCTGAGTGGAGCGGACATCCTGGATGGATAGAAATGCATGTGGATGGGTTCGATGAATGATAGATACCACATCTTCCAGGTTCCGGCGAGGGAAGATCGTGTAGATCAGCTTTACCATGCCATTGGCACCCTGCCCATCCACGCAAGTGACGCCGTACCCAGCAGTATGCAGATTATTCGTCAATACACTGGCATTATCCTGCACAATGGTAAGGATGACCTGTGTGCCGATGGCTAAACGGCCTTCGATATACATTCCCACGAAGGCACCTGAAGCAAAACCCGCTGCGTATGCCAGATAGGCCAGGATATTATGCGCATGACTGACAATTTGGGAAACAATCGTGATCCAAATGAATACTTCGATAAAACCAAGCAATGGCGCCAGGTTCCTTTTACCGCGTGAGATAAAGATAATCCGCAGTGTGCCCAAGGTAACGTCAGTCACACGCGCAAAGAACACCATAACCGGCAATAAAACCCACACATAGAGCGATGAATCCAGGATACTCATGCTTGACCTCCTTTGATGGTGGAGTGGCGGATGCGTAGAACAGGCTGGATCACCACATGCTTTTCAGGCAAGGTATCCCCATTAATCTCAGCCAGGAGCATACGAACTAAACATTGGGTGATCTCTGGAACAGGTTGATCGACCGTAGTCAGTGGGGGCTGGGAATAGAGAGAATCCTGAACCCCATCAAATCCTGCCACGGCTAAATTCTCCCCCACCGAAAGGTGAGCTTCATGAGCGGCATGCAGCACTCCAAATGCAGTTTCGTCGTTAATGCAAATCACCGCATCAGGTGGATCAGCCAATGACAAAAGCTGCCTGGCTGCCTGGTAACCACCTGGACTGGTGAGGTCTGCCTGGGTGACTAATGATGGATCAAAGGGCAGGTTATGGTGAGCCAACCCCTGACAGTATCCTACAAAACGATCATAATGGATGGTTAAATTCTCCGGACCTCCTACAAAAGCGAGGCGCCGAAAGCCTTGTACAACCAGGTGATCAACCAGGCTGGACACACTGTTGGTATTTTCCACGTGAATTGAAGGGTAATCCAGCAGGTCTAATGAGCGCTCCAATGTGGTAAATGGGATGTGCTCTTCAGCCAGGTAGCGGAGGCGCCAATCGGACCGCCGGATGCGATTAACCACAAAGCCATCCACACGTCGTTCACACACCCAACGTTGGTATACCTGCTGCTCGGCATCACCACCGGCAGGGGCAGACGAGACGAGCAGGTCATAACTGTTTTGGGCAGCTTCATCGGCCAGACCGGAAATGAACTCGGCAAAAAATGGATCGGAGAAGCGGGCGGCACCGGAAGGCAAGATATATCCAATCGTATCGGTGCGTTTACGCCTGAGCTGGCGGGCAGCCCGGTTGGGTAGATAACCGAGCTCGTGCGCTGCTTGCAGGACACGCTGGCGGGTAGCTTCTGACACGTCGGGATAGCCATCCAGAGACCGGGAGACGGTGGTGATGGATAGGTTGAGCTGTTTGGCAACGTCACGAATGGTGACAGGCATCATCCTACCTGTATTCTGGCTTCATAGCTGGTTATAAGTAACAAAAACATCCCAACAATATGCAGGTTATCCATCTTCAGATTCCGGCTTCACATGACCCCTTCCTAAAGTTCCATCTGAGACGAGAAACAAATCCTTGACCGAATCAATGGTCTCACGTTCACACAAGGTGGTGACCACATCACCCACATGCAGGAGGGTATCTCCGCGCGGGATGATGACTTCATCTCCACGTTGAATGGAGACGAGTACCGCCGCCCGGGGGATGCTCAGCTCGGCAATGGTTTTCCCTACAGCTTGTGAATGCTCCGGAATGATAACTTCGAGGAACTGGGTGCGAGTTACAGCTTCATCAGGCAAGAGAGGAGGACCTTCGCTCAATTGGGCATCCACATCTGTAGATAATTGCTCGAAAACTTCATCCGAGATGACACCATCCCGGCGTAAATCAAGCAGAGAGGAGCGTTGAGCACGCAGCATCTCACGCCAGCCCGTGTCCAGCTCTTCAGCTTCTAGAGCTGGATCAGCGAGAAGCAAGTTCCGTACTTTATCAGCCAGGGGGGAAGCCTGTTGAGTAATATATTGTTTGAGCCTTTCGGAGGTATGGCTGGATAGTAAGCCATCGATGTGCATGCGATCAAGACGAGTATCGGCGTTACGCAAGGCGGTGAGACGGGCATGCTGACGCTCATACTCAACCTGAGCTTCGGAACGGGTGATAATCTTCAGCCAACGGATGAGGGGTGCCATGGTAGTACTCTGTACCAGTAAGGTGAACAAGACCACCCCAAAGGCCATCACCTGCAGCAAATCACGCTCAGCGCCCAATGAGATGGGCAGGCTGAGGACCAGTGCCAGGCTGATCGCACCGCGCAGGTCACCCCAATTGAGGATATGCTGCCAGCGGAGAGGTATAGGATCAGAAACCCGATTGACCAGCCAGCTCAAACCATAAACGACGATGAAACGGGCGATAAATACCGCCAGGATAGCCCACAAAATGGGCTGCCAGGAGGCAAGTAGGGCAGTAATATTCACCTGTAATCCCAATAAAAGGAATATGAGGGAGTTAGCGAGAAAGGCTACATACTCCCAGAAGTTAAATATCACTATCCGGCTTGTGGGACTCATACCCTGTGCGCTGATGTTACCGTTTACCAGCCCAGCTGCCACTACAGCTAAAACTCCACTCACTCCAAGCTTTTCCGCCATCAGATAGGAACCGAATGCCAGAACGGTGGTAAGGGTGGTCTCGATCAGGTAATTGTCCACCCGTGAAATCAGTTGTGAGATCAGCCAGCCAAGCACCAGACCGACGATAATTCCTCCAATCGAGATGCGGAAGAATCCAGCCACGCTATCAAGCAGGCTGAACTTGCTGGTTATGGAAATTGCGAGCATCAGATTAAATAATACGATGGCAGTGCCATCATTGAACAGGCTTTCCCCTTCAATGAGCACCGACAGGCGCTTGGGCACACCCAAAGTGCGGAATAAAGCCACTACTGAAACCGGGTCGGTGGCGGCGATCAACGAGCCAAAGACGAGGGCGATGGGAAGGCTGAGCTTGATGCCGAAAACCAGCATTCCACCAACGATGAAGGCGGTCAGGATGACACCTGGAACAGCCAGGAGAAGGATGGCGGGTAAATTTCGGCGCAATTCCAGCAAGTTCAGGTGAAAGGCAGCTTCGAACACCAGGGGTGGAACGAACAGCGCCAGGATCAGCTCAGGAGTGAGCTCGAATTTTAGAGAAGATTGGAAGGTGATCAGCAGACCAACGATGACCAATGCGACAGTGTAGGGGATACGCAGCCGGCGTACCCCGATGGCGACGATGGACACGATCAATAAAAGTACAATGATCAGGGTTTCGGTGGATAAGAATTGATCCATGGTGATTCAGGCTCCGTCAGTAAATCATTTTCCATCAAAACCAGCTATTTTAGGACCCATCCCATGATACTCCAAAACGTTTTGGTGGGCAAGCGGGGTAGATGAATTGTTGTTTCATCAGCGAGTGGATAGGTTGAAAATATGGTGAACAAGTCGACTGCATCCAGAAGGAACAGGGGGGATGATATAATCCCATTCAGGAGGGTCTTGACCATGAGCAATGCCAATGAATTCCGCATAAAACCGGGCAGCAAGGTTAACCTGGGAAAGATCGACGCCGGTTATCACGGTGATTATGAAAATGAAGAAGCAGTATCTGCTGAGCTGCAGAATTACAGCCAACGCCTGACTGAGTTGCAAGCCCTGATGTACGCCGAGAATAAACACTCCTTGCTTATCGTGCTTCAAGCGATGGATGGGGGTGGGAAAGATGGAACCATCCACCATGTAATGGCCGCCATGAACCCGCAAGGCTGCTCGGTGGCGAGCTTCAAGGTGCCGACAGCGGAGGAGCTGGCGCATGATTACCTGTGGCGCATCCATAAAATGACACCTGCGAAAGGGCACATCACAGTGTTCAACCGTTCGCATTATGAGGATGTGCTGGTGGTGAGGGTGCACAACCTGGTGTCTGAAGAAGTATGGTCGAAACGCTATAATGAAATCAACGAATTCGAGCGGGAGCTGGCAAACAGCGGGGCAACGATCGTAAAGTTTTTCCTGCACATCGATAAGGAAGAACAGCTCAAACGATTCAGGGACCGCCTGGACGAGTCTGATAAGCAATGGAAGATCAGTGATTCAGATTATACCGAGCGCGAATACTGGGACGAATACCAGCGAGCATATATGGACGCTCTCAGCAAATGCAGCTTTAACTATGCCCCATGGTATGTCATCCCTGCCAATCACAAGTGGTTCCGCGACCTGGCGGTGTCACAAATCCTGGTAGAAACGCTGGAAGGTTTGAAGATGAAATATCCACAACCATCGGTGGATCTGGTGGCGATCAAGCAAAGGTATCATGCCGAGGTAGCAGAGGAATCGGGTCTGGCTGCGGTGGAGCTTATGGAGGAGGCAGAGCAACCAAAGGAGAAGAAAATCAAGAAAAAGGGGAAGAAGAAGAAAAAGAAGAATAAGTAGGAAGCTTTCATTAGTATCACGGCCGTTGGATTAATCCAGCGGCTATTTTGCTTAAACGAGTGACTAACTTGCATGAAGGAATGCGGTCATTCGGTAGATATGGCTATTAATGTAATTTATAAGACTGAAGGTGCATATTATCATTGAATTCTTCATAAATCCTTAATCTTGGGAGATTTCGTTGGAATTCGATTTGCACTATAAATTAATTAAACATATTCCAGGCAGTCTCCGGAAAAGTCCGGATCGCAATACTATCAACGAATCGGGGATTTCGCTCCAGAAGGAAGTGGGATGGTGGAAAATCATTCTGGATTGACCAAGCAGGAAAATCGGGGGAAAGGTTTAATCTCCAAGCTGCTACATAGTTCTATCGTTCAGATCGGACTTGGCATCATTATCCTGATCATATTGGGAGCTGCGGCTTATGGCCTCTACCTGACGCAGTTAAGCCCACCCCAACCGATCCAATTTCCACACTCCAAGCATATTAGCCTGGGTGTGCAGTGCCTATACTGTCATCCGGGTGCCTTGCGAGGTCCATCACCAGGATTACCAACCGAGTCCAAGTGCTTCGCCTGCCACCAACAGGTGGCTAAAACCAGCCCGGAGCTTTACAAACTAGTTGCGTATGTAAATGAAAACAAGGCCATTTCTTGGGTGCCGGTGTTCATCCTGCCTGATTTTGTCTATTACAACCATCGCCCACACATCGCAGCGGGTCTTAATTGTGAAAATTGCCATGGAGAGATCGGTCAGGAGACCGTTGCCAAGCCGCAAAATATGAATATGGGATGGTGTTTGAACTGTCACCGCACGCGGTTCAAAGATAATCCGGTTATGTTGACGAAATTGACCGATTGTGTGACCTGTCACAAATAGCCGGGCGTGAAAGGAACGAAGAATGAGCCACCAAATTTCCCGACGAGATTTCCTTAAAATGACTGGTGCAGGCCTTGCTTTGGCCGGTCTGACCGGCTGCGGGCCGCTTTCACGCTATGTAATCCGCGAGCCATACACTCAGATGCCCGAATATACCTACAATGGCCTTAGCACATACTATGCCACCGCTTGTCGTGAGTGCCCGGCGGGCTGCGGGACGGTTGTCCGCACCATGCAGGGGAGGGCGTTAAAAATCGAAGGCAACCCGAATCATCCGGTGAGTTTGGGTAAGACCTGTGCGCGTGGTCAGATTGCATTACAGGGTCTTTATAATCCCGATCGTTACCAATACCCTGCCAGGCGCTCTCCACGCGGGAGTGGAACCCTCGCCAAAATCACCTGGGACGACGCTGTCAACTTGGTCAGTAATGCCCTGACCACCAACCAGCCCAATGAAATTGCTTTTCTGTTCGGTCTCACTTCAGACCATCTCGTTGACCTTGTCACCGAAATAACCACTGCCCTGGGTGCGCCAGCCCCATTGCGCTATAGTGCATACGAGACTGTGGAAGCACGTGCCACCCTGGCGGATGCAGCAAGCCAAATATTTGGCATCTCAGCAATCCCGTTTTTTGACCTTGCTAATGCCGACATGACTTTCTCTTTCGGTGCCAATTTTCTTGAAACCTATCTTTCGCCGGTGGCCTATGCACATGGATTTGAATTGATGCGCCAGGGTCGTAGTGGGAAACGGGGTTATCTTGTGCAGTTTGAGCCGCGGATGTCGCAAACGGCCGTGGTGGCAGATGAATGGTTCCCAATTACTCCGGGTACGGAATGGTTGGTCGCCCTGGCACTCGGGCGGCTTATCGCAGAAGGTGACGGAGACTCAATCCCAACTGCATATTAAAACGTGGATGTGACAGGTATAGCCAATGCCAACGGAGTAAGCGAAAGTGACCTCCGCCGACTTGCCCAAACCTTTTCCGCAGCTGAGCATGCTTTGGCAATCCCAGGCAATTCAGCTCTTGCCACCAGTAATGGCTTGGAAGCAGGTGAGGCAATTCTAACTCTAAATGCGTTGGTAAATAACCTGGGTCACGTTGGAGGAGTATTTCTGACTCCAGACTTACCAGTTCATCAGACTAATCCAAAAATACCGAACACCCTATCAGACATCCAGGACCTGATCCAACGGATGAACAGTGGGGGAGTCAAGGTGTTGTTCATTCACGGGGTTAACCCAGTCTATGAACTGCCACCTTCTTTGGGTTTTGCTCAAGCACTAAGCCAGGTCCCATTAGTTATCTCTTTTGCGTCCTTCCCGGATGAAACCAGCTTGCAAGCTGATTACATCGTACCCGATCATACGGCACTTGAGTCTTGGGGCTATCAGAAGATCGTTACCGGCGCGGACCGGCCAGTCATCTCCGGCTTGCAGCCGGTGGTAGCTCCTTTTTACGATACCCAGGCGACAGCTGATGTCTTGCTGGGAGCGGTCCAGGCGATTGGCGGAAACCTTGTGACTGCCGTGCCGTATAAAGACGAGGTTGATTTCTTGCAACAATCGCTGCAAGGTTTGATCACCGAGAGGGGCTTTTTCAACACTACGGATATCCTATCATTTTGGCAATTATGGCAAAAGAATGGGGGATGGTGGAATGAATCTGCTGGGTTAGGCAGCCCAGCAGCGCTGACTGCTTTGTCGAATACTTTGGCGCAACCTTCACCCGAGTTCGATGGAGAGGGTGAATTCTATCTAATGCCGTATTTCTCAACTCTCTTAAGCGATGGCAGCGGTGCCAATAAACCCTGGCTGCAAGAAACACCCGACCCAACAACCACTGTGGTTTGGAATAGCTGGGTCGAAATCAACCCCGCAACGGCGGATAGGCTTAACCTGGCTGACGATGACATGGTAAAGATAACCAGTCCGTATGGAGAGCTGGAGGCTTCAGTATATCGGTATCCGGCGATCCGACCCGATACCGTTGGCATTGCCTTCGGCCAAGGGCATACGGCATATGGACGTTATGCTCAAAATCGGGGTGCCTACCTCACTGGACTGCTTGGAACGCGCCTTAATTCATCGGGCGACCTGGCATTAGGCTCCATCAAAGTCAAAATTGAGAAAACGGGCAAGGTACAAACACTGGCGCGCTTCGAGGGTCAACCAGGCAAATACGGTATACCATAGGAGGTTTTATGTCTGGAAAGAAAAGCGAAAACCCCCCACCGATTTGGGGAATGGTGATAGACCAGGACCTGTGCATGGGATGCCAGGCATGTGTGGCTGCCTGTGCCATGGAGAATAATCTAAAATTCGTTGGTGCCGATGATATTATCACAGGGCGTAGTATGCAGTGGATCCATATCGAACGATTCTGGAGTGGTGAATATCCCACGGTTTATACTGGCTTCCAACCGGTCCTCTGCCAGCAGTGTGGGAATGCACCCTGCGAGCCAGTCTGCCCGGTGTATGCATCGGTCCATTCCCAATCTGAGCAGATCAACCTGCAGGTGTATAACCGCTGTGTGGGGACGCGTTATTGCGCTAATAACTGTATTTATCAGGTAAGGGTGTTCAACTGGAGAGAATGGGTGCAACCTGCCATTTTGGACAACCAGCTTAATCCAGATATAACCGTCCGGCGGCGAGGGGTGATGGAAAAGTGCATGTTTTGTATCCAACGCATCCGTCAGATTGAAGACCTAGCCCATTCGGAGGGGCGCAAGGTGCGGGATGGCGAAGTTATACCAGCCTGTGCACAAGCATGCCCGGCCTATGCCATCGTCTTTGGTCGGTTGGACGATCCGCAGAGCCGGGTGAGCAAACTGGCTAATAATGGACGCGCTTATCGCTTGCTAGAAGAATTCGGTACCCAACCACGGATATATTACCTGACGGGAGAGACAAACCATGGCAGCATCGGCTGAAACACTTGTGAGACCTGGCGCAACTGCCAGTGAACCCGAGAATCCACGCGACCACCTGATGCTCGACCCGTTGCCAAGGGGTGAGATAAATGCCATGGTGATGGAATCGATGCACAAGACCGGCTGGAAGTTCTGGGGGGTGATGATTTTCCTGATTTTAACTATCTTATTTGCCCTGATCGGTGCCTGGGGGTACATGATTGCCAATGGCATGGGTGTCACCGGGCTGACACGACCACAATTCTGGGGCATTTTTATCACCAACACGGTCTTCTGGATCGGTATCAGCCATGCCGGGACGTTCATATCAGCCCTTTTACGGGTGATGAAGTATGAGGTACGCCGGCCATTCACCCGAGCAGCTGAACTGATGACCACCTTTGGTTTACTCCAGGCTGCGATCAGTATTTTCATGCATCTCGGACGGGTCTGGCTGTTTTACTGGTTAGTCCCTTATCCCAATGAACGCACCATCTGGCCTGACTTTCACTCACCATTGATGTGGGACTTTATGGCAATCAACACCTACGTGATCGCCAGTACAATGTATCTCTTCCTGCCATTGCTTCCCGACCTGGCGATGGCTCGCGACCGTTCAACCGGTTGGCGTAAGACCTTTTATCGCCTCATCTCACTCGGATTCCGCGGTACAGAAGCCGAATGGAGGCACTTAAAGTCGGCGATGAATATCTTCGCCTTTGCGATTATCCCGGTCATGTTCTCCGTGCATACCATTGTATCCTGGGATTTCGCCATGGCAACCCGCCCGGGCTGGTCATCAACTGTTTTTGGTCCATACTTCGTGATCGGTGCACTCCACTCGGGGATTGCCGCGGTGCTTATTGTTATTTTTGTGATCCGTTCGACGATGAAGAATATGAAATACTTTCTCCGTCCGGAGCATTTTGATTTTTTGGGTAAATTGAGTCTGATCATTTCAATGGCATGGGCTTATTTTTTCTTCAACGATTACCTGGTGCCATGGTATGGCGGGGATAAGTTCGATAAGCTTTTGCTAGATTTCCACGCCCAAGGTCCGTTCGCCTGGGTATGGTTCACCATGTTGATCTGCAATATGATCATACCCTGGGCAATCCTGTGGAACAAGAAATGGCGGCGGACGCCCTGGCTGTTGTTGCTGGTGGGGATCACAATCAATGTTGGAATGTGGATTGAGCGTTTCGTAATCATCCCAATTTCATTGACGGTTACGCGTATGCCGTTCACATGGCGCCTGTATAAACCGTCGATTGAGATACCCCTTACGATTGGCACCTTCGCCTTGTTCATATTCCTTTATATGACCGCCTCACGACTGATCCCCGTGGTGCCTGTTTGGGAAGTCCAGGAAGGACAGAGTGTTCACAGCCTGCGCAAAGTTGGGAAGGCTGTGGTACCAACCGTGAGTAATATCGAATAATAGTGAGGGTGGCAGGATGGCTGATAGATTGATCCTTTTAACGCTTTTTAAAGACTTAGATCCGGCAGTCAATGCGATCGACAGGCTGCGTGCAATGGGAATTGATGACAAACAGATGGATGTCATCTCTGGTATCCCATTCAGTCACGAGATTTTGGGTCGTCCCAAAATCTCGACATTCATCCCGAAATTGGCTCTGGGGGGTGCTATCGTTGGGTGGATCATTGCCATGTTCCTGATATTTGGGACTCCATTTTTGTTTAACCTGCATGTGGGTGGTCAACCGGTGTATCCAATCCCACCTTTTTATATCGTTGCTTTCGAAATGACCATGCTGGGTCTGATGGGTACAGCTTTCGTGGGCTTGTTTCTGGCAGGTCGATTTCCCACCTATGAACCGCAAATTTATATACCCGAAATCAGCGATGGCAAGATCGCGATTGTGTTTCCCTGTCCACAGGATGATCGGGCACAATTCGAAGACGGGATGAAGAACTTGGGTGCTGAGCTGGTGAAACCGGTGGAGGCAAATACACTATGAGCCCTGCATTTAAACGACTAATTATTGCCGGGTTAATCCTGCTGATCGGTGTGGTGATTGTGGAAATGTTCGCCTATGATGTGATTAAATTTAACTGGATTACATTCATGCAGGTCCAGACAAATTTCCAGCCCATGGAGGCTCCACTCCAGGTGATTACGGATACAATCCCGATTGAAGGTGAAGCTTATAGCCTGCTATTGGGTTCTCCCCCGAACCCTGTCGCCACTGACCAGACCTCCATTGAGCGAGGGGCAGAGCTGTTCAGGATCAACTGCGTATTGTGCCATGGAACTGATGGAAAGGGAGATGGGCCGGTAGCCTCCCATTTGGAGAATAAGCCATTCGATCTGACCAGCTTTCCCATCCATTCGTTCACGGATGGCGGAATCTTCTTCATCATCTCTACTGGTGTACCCGGGAAAATGCCCGCTTTGAACGAGAACCTGACGGTGCGTGAGCGTTGGGACGTGGTAAATTATGTCAGGACGTTGAAATGAGTGCTGCCAGCGAGCTCCGCGAGGTGAGGAGGAAGGATTCTTATGATACGTCACTTTAAACTCTGGGTAATCCTTTTGGGGTTTGTACTGGCGGTTCTGGTGATTTACTCTGGCACAACATTATATACCGGGAGTTGTGCCTATCGTAATAACTGCCTGGAAGGTGGGCGGGCAGTCGTGGCTCATACACCTATACCTACGTTGATTCCAGCCACTTTGCAGCCGAATGCAATTGTGGTCTCGGTTCCTTCCAGCTCAGAAAACTGCACCGTAACTGCTGAGACGCTTCTATCCGCCTGGGTGATGGCGGGTTTTCCGGAGAACCAACCATTTCAATTTACGGATGCCAACAACGTTGCTTGTGAAGCAATGTACGCAGATGTGCAGCTGTTATTTGTACAGTCCAATTTGTGGTATCCAGGTTCACTGGCATGCACGTCCTGCCACAATGCGAACCTATCTGATGCCGATTCAGCCGGGTTGGACTTGAGCAGCTATTCCGGTGTAATTACCGGCTCACATATTACAAGTGGAGGAACCGGCGGTCAAGATATTCTGGGGGGAGGTGATTGGCAAAGGTCTGTACTATACCAGGCGTTGTTTGTGAGCCGCCAGATGCCTTTTGGTGCTCCTGCGAACGCTGTGCCAAATGCGGGACCAACCATCCTGGCTGGTCTACCCGTCAGCGTTGTGAATGCTGTCCCTAGTGAA
Organism: uncultured Anaerolineaceae bacterium; assembly: GCA_964642565.1. Lineage (GTDB taxonomy): Bacteria > Chloroflexota > Anaerolineae > Anaerolineales > UBA4823 > FEB-25. The sequence continues at coordinate 22,492 of CAZXPK010000018.1, read as the reverse complement.
ACTCCTTCGGAGGAGGAAATAGCCCGCCCCAGTACCCCTGGAGGACCAGGCGATGCGATTAACCTGACCGGTGACCCGCAAGCCGGTGAAAAGATATTTGTTGAAAACTGCCTGATGTGCCATGGACCGGAAGGTACGGATAATGTATTGAATCCGGGCAGCGATGACGGGACGGTACCGCCGCTCAACCCGATTGATTCGACCTTGGTGAGCTTCGACTACATGACCTTTGCCTATAAAGTTGACCTGTTCATCGAAAATGGATCCAGACCATCAGGGGTTAATCCAGCTCGTTGGATGCCTGCCTGGGGGGCTCAGAACGGTCTGACCCAACAGCAGATCGCGGATGTGATTGCTTATATCATCAGTCTGAACCAGTAAAAAGTCCCCTCACACCCAAGGAGAAAAAGAATTTAATAATTAAAGTCAGATAACCTTGTATCCACCAGGGTGGTTAGTCTTTATAGAGGTAGGAGCACAGTCATCCTTTCGGATACTAGATACCGTGCCCATACCAATCATAGTGGGCCCCAAAATATATAGAGGGTGGAAGTGAGGATTCGCTGCAGGTTCCACTAAGCATGGTCAAGAGGAACACATAGGCGGGCATGAGGTTACGCTTGAGGATGATAGCCATGAATTATGATCGGTAGATGGGGGAGTCAGGTAGCGCGTCCTCCCAGTGCGTGATGGTTCACGCCTTAATTAGTTACACTTTTCGCTTGCAATCGGCGCTCCAATTCGTCAGTGAAGCGCCTGGCAAATACCTCCGCATCCATGTACCAACGGGAAGTGATCAAGTTGCTGTCGGAGACCACATAAGGCGCCAATAATCCCGTTCCGGGGGAAAAATCCTCAAGACTCTCCAGACAGTCTCGCACTTCCTCTGCCACACAGCAGGAATACATGACTGGGATCGTTAGTCGAAAAGATTGATATGATTATACACTTGCCTGCCTAAATGCAATTTGCTGACAGGTATAGTGTAATAGACCCCTGCGATGGCTTCATCAGTCATCGTGCTTAAAGTTATTAATAATTGTAGGGGCACGATCATATCTGCGCATGCAGGATATCGTACCCCGGCAATCATTTTTCGTTAGTGCATTGACCAAAATGCAGGTAGGAATAAGCGCAGTAGTGTATCACCAACCAGCGATAGGATGAACAAACCACCAAAAAGGCGATTATGGTTGAAGTTGAAGGCTGAAAAATATGTTGGCCAGATGGGATAACCCGGTGGAGGGGTTTCAGGACGAGGCTTGGATAAAATATTAATCGCGGTTAACAGGCGCTTGCTGGCAAAAAAGATTATCAGCATTAGTGGTGTGAAGTAGCGTGGAACGAGCACCAGGTAAACCACCACCAGGTAGATCAGCACCAGGATGGTGATGTTAAGATAACGGGCAGCTGACTCGCCAATTCTCACCGGCAAGGTTCCCACGCCCTTCTTAGCGTCCTCCTTCATCTTATCGATGTGCTTGCCAACATTGATGCTAACCACGCTCAAGCCGAAGGGCACACCTGCCAGGGCGACATTCCAGATGTTATCCAAATTGCCTTTTGGTAAAGCCAGCACGATATAAACCCCAGCTACCATGATCGGACCCCAGATGAGGAAGATGAATAGCTCTCCCAGACCGTAGTATTTGAGCGGGTAGGTGTAAAGGAGCAGGATCAGGGCGCCAAATGCGAAGAAGCCGATCACAATGGGATCAAAATGGGCATAGAACAGGGCGTATACCCCCGAGAGAAAGGCAATCACCCCGCTGATCATAAACCAACGCAATTGCTGGGGTTTGGTCCAAAAGCTCTGGACTAGCGGATGGACCCCATATTGGGTGCGGAAGTAGTTGTCCTTATCCACGCCCCGGCTGTAATCGGTGTAGTCGTTGAGCAGGTTGTTGGTGCCGTGAGCAATGAAGAGACCCAGCGTCAGGATGAGCCAGGGGAAAAAGGAAAAATAGTGATCGCGCAATGCCAGCAATCCGGCGATAACGCAGGTGTAAACGGTCACCAACGTCACCCCCGAACGGGTGGCGATCAGCCACTTGGAGACGATATCCAATTTATCCCACTCGTCTTTCTTATCCATTTTGACCAGGGTCCAAATAGCGGTTTTCCACATGGCAAAGTTTATATTCATGGTATTCCTCTCCTTTTAGCAAAGGTATTATTTTATTTGCACTCCCCAACACTAAAAAACCAGTAAAAAGGATAAAGTCTGGTAAGAAAATTACCTGTATATATAACACCATTATGGATGTTGCGCACTTCTATTTGAATTAATTTCTTATGAGATTTACGACCATCTCCCCAGACTAGACGACCTCATAAATGGATTGGCAATCATAAGCCTCCAATGCCCTCCCCCTTGATGACAGCGGTGAAAATCCGCTTGTCTAGGTGGTTTATAACGCATAGATTTTATCTATGATAAGAATGGATACCCGTTCTACGCTTTTCTTAAGGTATGAGAGTTGCAACCATTCCAGGAAGAGCAGAAGGGATCAAGAATGAAAAAGAAGGCAGGGAATAGCATGGATAATGCCCCACAGGGTGACCAACAGCCTGAGGATGACAATTCGGTACTCATTGAAGATGATGTATCAAGCTCAGCTTATGAAGTGGTCCAAATGGAAGCAAATCCCAAGAAAATCGCCCTCGTCCTTTCGGGGGGAGGTGCACGTGGGGCATTCCAGGTGGGAGCGGAGAAATACGCCCGTGAAGTCAAAGGTTACCAATGGGATATCATTGCCGGTGTCTCGGTAGGGGCAATGAACGGAGCAATGCTGGCGATGCATCGCTATGCGCGCCTGATGGAGCTTTGGGATGGTATTTCCGACTCACAGGTCTATACCGGTGGGTTCAACCTGATTTCCCTAATCAAACTATTGTTTGGAGCCAGGTCGTTTTACGGCAATGAACCCTTGAAAAGGCTGATGCAAAAAGAGTTCGAGGCAGGCAGAGTGATCGACGACCTGCATGTGGGTGCGGTTTCGCTGATCAGCGGTGAATATGTCCAGTTCACCAAAGAGTCTCTCGAGCTCTCCAAAGCGATCCTGGCATCAGCATCCATTCCCGTTGTATGGCCACCGGTGGATATCTCTCCAGACGATACTGCCATGGTGGATGGAGGAGTACGCAACCTAAGCCCGGTGGGGGATGTGCTCGACCTGGAGCCGGACGAGATCGTGATCATTAACTGCGGTAGCGAGCAGCCACCCGTGATGCCACAAGCACCGGCAAACGTTCTCTCGATAGGCATGCGGGCTTTGGATATCATGCAAAACGAGATATTTATCAATGATATGAAGGAATTTCTGCGCATCAATGCACTGGTCAAAGAAGCTGGACAGCAAGGATGTGTGTTGCACCACCCAAAATCTGGCAGACCGCTTAAGTATTATCCTTGCCAGGTTATCGAGCCGGATGCTGAGCTGGGTGAGACGTTGGATTTCTCGCAAAAATCTGTCCAGACAGCGCTCAAAGCGGGGGTCAGGCGGGCGCGTGAAGTATTGGGCAAGCCTTGAGCCATGAGGGTATAATCATTACTTTGAGCTCGTTGCTGTTGGTGAGTAAAAGTTCAATGATTTGAGTTCTACAGCGATGAGTTCGATGAGATTTAATAGAATTCATCAGCCGTAAGGATTTGATTCATCCAAGTACTCATCATACTGGCTCACAAGCTCGGTGCATGGAAACTATCTCGCCGTAATATGTGGTTTAGGCGACGAAGGATCGACTTCAATGGCTGTCTCCCCAATCGAATCATCAATATGCTCACGTAATCCTGATTTCACCAAACTCTGGATTGGTCAGAGCATTTCACTCATTGGCTCGCAAGTAACCATGCTGGCACTGCCCATTGCTGCTGCGGTCACACTGAATGCCACACCCCTGCAGATGGGGGTCCTGAGCGCAGTTGGGTCTGCACCGGCTTTGTTGTTCGGGCTGCTGGCAGGGGTGTGGGTAGACCGAAACAAGCGTCGCCCTATATTGATCGGCGCGGATCTCGGACGGGCATTGGTTTTGGGTATCATCCCAGTATCAGCTCTACTGGGGATGCTGAAGGTGGAAGTCTTGTATGTGGTGGGTTTCCTGGCCGGGACATTTGGATTATTTTTCAACGTGGCTTACCGTTCCTATTTGCCAGGTTTAGTAGGCAGGCAACAGCTGGTAAAAGCCAACTCCCAGCTGGAGTTGAGCAATTCGGTCTCAGAGATCATTGGTCCTGGTGCAGCAGGGGGGTTGGTGCAGCTGATCGGGGCGCCATTGGCTATCGCAGTGGATGCTTTTTCGTTCCTTGTCTCGGCATTCTCAATCAGATTAATTCGAGCACCAGAGCCAAGCATAAAACCTGCTGAGGATGGAACTAATCTGGCAAGCGAGATCAAGGAAGGGCTACATCTCGTGTTTGGTGAGCGACGCTTGAGAGCACTGGCTGGTTGTATCGGCTCACTCGGCCTGTTCAATGCAGTCTTGGAGGCAGTCCTGATTCTATACTTGACGCGCCAGCTGGGTCTCACTGCCGGTTGGCTGGGAGTGATCTTCGCCGGTGGAAGTGTCGGGTTCCTGCTAGGCGCACTCTTAGCTGACCGGTTAACCAGGAGACTCGGATTGGGCAGGAGCCTGATTCTTGGAGTATTGGTGACCAGTGCCAGTGACCTGCTCGTACCGCTGGCAGGTGGAATTGACACTTTATGGGTGCTGGTGGGTGTGCTGGTTGTGGCGCAGTTCTTCTTTGGGATAGGATTGACCATTTTCCAAATTGGTCAGGTCAGCCTGCGCCAATCCCTGACCCCAGATCACCTTCAAGGTAGGATGAACGCCACGCTGAGCATGCTCGCCTGGGGCATTGCCCCCCTGGGTGGTCTTCTGGGTGGGGTGTTGGGTCAGGAGCTGGGGTTGCGTCCGACGCTGGTGCTGGCGGCAGCTGGAGAAATGCTGGCTGTGTTTTGGCTGGTATTCTCGCCAGTGAGAACCATCCAACAGACAGGAGGGGTATGACCACTGATGAAAAATCTTCCACACCTGTAACGCGCTACCTGGATGAGAAAGGTATCCCTTACCGGTTCTTCAGGCATTCCGGGGTGGTGCATTCGTTGGAGCAAGCTGCCAAAGAGCGAGGTCAGCGCCCTGAGCAAATCATCCGCACTATCGTGTTTCGCCTTTCACGGGTTGGGTTTATCATGGTGTTGGTGGCAGGAGATAGGCAGGTCTCCTGGCAGGCACTACACCACCATCTGGGCACATCACGCCTCAGTATGGCGACGGAGGCGGAGGTGTTGGAAGTTACCGGTTACCCGCTGGGGGCAGTCTCTCCATTTGGAACCAAACAAGCCCTCAGCATCCTGCTTGACCGGGGTGCACTTCAGGAAGAGGAAATCTCAATTGGGTCGGGGGAGCGCTACACAACAGTGATCATGCAGCGGGAAGATTTTATCCATGCCTTGGGGCAGGTGGAATTGGGGGATTTCGCTGTAGAAGAAAGTCACCAGGTAGGTTGAGGGAGGTAAGGTAACTTACACCCTGTTATACCCGAACAGGTAATGAAAAATGCCAATACCTTTCGCAAATAGGTGAATGTTGTGCATTAGCTGAGACGAGCCCAGGCGCAGCTCCGGGCGGTCGAAGTAAAACCACTCAGCTAACAGGCGGATGCCTGCGAGCCAACTATCAGGTTAGCATCTTGAGGTTTTCCCTTGTAAATTAATCATCTTTTATTGCAGAGGATTATAATTCTTTCCGAATCCGGTTCGGATGATCTAAGAGTGTATTTTATTTGATAAGCCAGAATGATCAACTTCATCCAACTTCTACGCAAGAGCATTTCAGGTCTGGAGCGTTATCCGGCATTCCTGCTGGCAGGTTGGCTGGTGGTGATGCTATCCCTGCCATTGCTCAATGTGGTTTTTGGTCAGCAGGCCCTTCTGGAAGGCCTGGCTCTGGCAGTATTGCTTCAGGTGGCATTCGTACTGAATGTGCTGTACCGCGCCTGGGGATGGTGGAGCATGATAAGGGCAACAGCAGGGGTGGTTTTATTGGCATGGGTGGTCCAAGCGATTGTGATTCGAAGCGGGTTGCCTTATGGAGACCTGTTATATACCTCCTTGCTGCAGCCACAGGTGTTGGGGGTTCCGGCCCTCATCCCACTCACCTGGTTGATGATGTTGCCACCTGCCTGGGCAGTAGCAAAACTAATCACGCGCAGGTTGAGCGGTTGCCTGATGCGTCCAGCATTCGTGCTGGTGAGTGCGTTTGCCTTCACCGCATGGGGGTTCATTCTAGACCCGTTGATGGTTCACTTGGGTCTCTTGCAGTGGAAGCCGGTCGGGGGATTTTATGGCACTCCATGGCTGAATTACATTGGCTGGCTGCTCGTCTCTGCAGTAATCACGTTTGGCATCTCGCCCAAGCGCCTGCCAGGTGGATCGCTCGTGCTGGTGTACGGGCTCACCTGGTTGGTGGAATTCATCGCAGTGCTCATTTTATGGGGTTCACCTATCCCAGCCTTGGTTGGGTTCTGCTTGATGGGCGGGATGTTGATATGGGCGGGGATCATCACGCGGTAATTTTTACTGATGATGGTAGAAACCAAGCAGTTACAACGGGTGTAAAATAAAAGCTGATTAAGGGAGGTATTCCCGTGAACCTGGCATCCATTTTGCATCCACCACGTAGATATGATTGAAATAACTATCATGGAGGAAAGGAAATGAACATCATTAACCTGGTCTTAGGGGTTGTCCTGTTGACCACAGGCAAAAAGTTATACTGGCTATTCGTGGCAGTGGTGGGTTTTGTGATCGGTTTGGCGCTTGCCACCCAATATATACAGCTCAATCCACCATGGCTGGTTTATGTCGTGGCCTTGGGAGCAGGCGTAATTGGGGCAATCCTGGCCACGTTCCTCCAGCATCTGGCAATCGCATTAGTGGGTTTCATCGTCGGCGGGTACGGCGCTTTATACCTGTCCGGATTGATTGGGATCAAGGGTGATCCAGTCAATTGGATGGCTTTTATCATTGGAGGCATCGTTGGGCTGCTCCTGGTGGCAAGTATGTTCAACTGGGCATTATATCTGCTCTCGGCTTGGGCCGGTGCGACCCTGGTTACAGAAGCCATCGGGCTGCAAGCTCAGCTAGGATTGGTTCTATTTTTTGTGCTGTTCGTCCTGGGAATGATCATCCAGGCTGGGTTATTTAGGGACCGACCTCAGAAAAAGCCGGTTGAAGTTAAACCTGAACCTCCACCAGAGAAAAAAGAAGAATAAAACCCTCCTAATAAGGATTGATCAAATCGTAGCTGAACATGATTTGTAATCGATTATAGATTCGTGGGGCAGGAATCCACTCCAGATTAATGGGTAAGTGAGGCAGGCTGCCCCACAGCGTTTAATAAATTCGCGATTTAACGGGTGGGGCTCGAGATGGAAGATCAGCCGGAGATCGCGATGCTTCCTGTGCATTTATAAATCGTGTCCGCTTGAGGGTGTGTTTTGGTCGTGATTATACTAACCTAGTGAGGCCTGCATAAGTAAAACCCAGCGTGAACATGACCAACGCAGGGAAATATCTGATAAAGCATCTTCTCTCCCTCTTGCGAGGCGGTGAAAGGTTGATATTCCCAGAATTCACCAACGTCTACCCCTTTACGGAGAATATATCATGCCAGGGTTAATGGAAATTGAAATAAAAACTCCGACCAGTACCATACTGGTCGGAGTCTATTAAACAAAAGCTAAGGATGTGGTTATATGTGGTTGAGGAGGATTATTTTATAGGATGAATCGCCCTGATAGTTTATAGGGATGGCTTACTTTTAGCGTATGGCGGGAATGACCTAAGGCAGTCTGACAGACGAAACGATTTGACCCAGATAAGCGGTGATTTCTGGCCAGAAACGCACGATCAATGCCAGAATGATCACCAGAAATAATAGAATGATCGGTGTAATTACCCACGGCTGTCTGGCTTTACTGCGTCTGGGGCTGGGTCGCGCATTGGGGGTGGATCTCACATTGGCTCCAGCACTATTCTGGGAAACAAATGGTTCAACAGCAGAGACATCGCGGGTAGCTGGTATCAGGCTGGTGCCGCAATAACCACAATAATTAGCTCCCGTCCGCACGGGACGCAGGCAGTTGGGGCAGATTTTAGACATACTATGTTCTCCTCATTTGATGATTTCTTTGCGAAGTAAACCCTTTCACAAGGTTGGTCTTTTCTTGGGGTGAGTCAGCCAACTTCGTTTTAGGCATGAATTACCCAAACCGGATCCAACCGGGAAATCTGAAACCATGCGTACAATGATCGAATAAGCTGTGACGGTAACCCTCAGTTTTGAAAAGATGATGTTTCATTAAGTCCAGGCTTATTCTACTATTGCCCTGTGTTTGGAATATCACATGTATTTTAATGCACAGGCCAAGGAATGGTCACCCAGGCGGTATAACCGTGCTTTTCCACCCCATACACCCTGGCATGTGAGGCTTCTGAGCAGCTGGCTTCATCTTGAACGGTCACAATGGTTTCCCAAGATCCAATTGGGGTAAAAGTGAGCTTTCCATCCTGGCACATCCAGGCTTCGATCAGATAAGGGTACTGCAGCGAGTCATCCCCGGCTCTCAAGTTGATTGGATCCCATGAAATGATCACAGAGTCCCCTTTCCGCACTGCTGAGACACCGGTAACAGGTCCATAATACGGTGACTCAGGTAAGGGAAGCGAAGCTGGAGCGAGGCTCATCACTTCTCCATGGAGATCTAGTAATGATGCTTTTACCCAACAGGGGTTATTACCCCCAATAGCCTGTATCACGACCCAGGTACCTGGCTCATTGCGGCCAATGACCTCGATGTTAAAACCTGCATACAAACCATATTTATATAAATATACCGCACCAGGTCCGTACCGGCAATTGGCTTGCTCAAGCACAGTGGCTCTGAGTATGGCATAAGTGGGAGTAGCGGTGGGTGGAGAGGTTTGGGTCGGGATTGGAGACGGTGTATTCGTTGGTGTCAACGTTGGGAGTTGAGTGGGTGTGAGGCTGGGTAACCGGGTGGGTTCAATGGTCGGGCTGGGCGAAGGATACTGGGTGGGAATTTCTATCGCCTGGCTGGTGACTGTGGAATTTATCGGCATGCTATTCAAGATAGCACTGGCTTTCAGCATGACCTCAGTAGGTGTGCCGGACGAATTACAAGCGGCTCCTGCCAAGATGACTGCAAGAGACAGGAAGATCAATACCCCAAGGATTTTAGGATTCTTTACCATTAAGTGATTAGATGTAGACTTTGAAGAACCTATCTTAAACCGAAATGACTTCGATCACAATGACTGAAATATTATCTTCACCACCAGCTGAATTTGCTGCCTCGATTAATAGGTCGCAGGCTGCCTGGGGTGAATTGGCTTCCAGGATGATTTTTTGTAAATTCTGGTCATCCAGCACGCTGGTGAGCCCATCGGAGCACAAAAGTAGCCGGTCATGCGGGAAAAGCTGTTGGCTGAAACATTTCACTTCAACCTCGGGCTTCTCACCCAGGCTACGATAGATCACGTTTCGTTGAGGGTGGTAGCGGGCTTCATCTGAGCTGATTTGTCCGGTGGTGACCATATGTTGGACCAGAGAATGATCGGTGGTCAATTGCTGGATGGATCCCTTATTGACCAGGTAGATACGACTGTCTCCCAGGTGGGTTAGATATGCCTGGGTGCCAATTAACAAACCAAGGACAATGGTAGTACCCATATCATTACCTGCATTTTGCCGGGCTTCGTACACTGCCTGGTTAGCTGCCTGGACGGTTTGTTTGAGCCAATTAGTATGATCTTCAAACAACGGGTTCTGAAGAGCCACTATGTCGCAAGCTGCTTTTTGTGCGATGGTATTAATGACCAATCCGCTCGCCAGATCACCGGAGGCATGACCACCCATACCGTCAGCGATGGCGAATAAACCACACGGTGTAATAGTACCCTGGTGTATACTGCTGAGCTCAATACTGAGCAAGCTATCTTCGTTATGCGTACGTACTTTTCCTGGGTGGGTACGTCTTCCCACCTGATAGTCCAGGATCAAGCGCTCTACTCCTCCGGTTTTCGCCAATTCAATCTGTTGGGCTAGATTAGCTCCACTAACAAAGCTTTCACCAACCAGAGCCTTCTCGAATAAGTCGTTCAATGCTTGAGGTAGATACGGATCCCTACAGTAAACGGTACTTCCACTCATCAAGAAGTACATCGCAAGCACAAGCAGGCGCACATTATTGACCTTTTCACGGTCTGTCAGCATGGGTAAGATTCGAGATGATTCGAAATTTCTCCAGACAACATTATTCTCTACGAGCCCAATGCTGGATGGGTCTACCTCTTCTCCTAAAGCAATCCCTTTTGCCTGCAAATAATCGAGGGCTTTAGCTAGTTGTATACCCCAATCCAACACATCCGATATTTCGGGATGGGGAGGTAAGTCTCGTGAATAGGGGGTGACCAGGCAGTAACGGGTGCCGCCTGGTAGCTCTTGCTGAAAGGTTGCCACCGGAGGATGAATATTAAGATGGACCAGATGAAGGTCGATCACTGGTTGAACCGTGCCAAACCTATCGTTATCTACTTCCTGGAGCAGGAATAATAGAGATCGCTCTTCCAGCGGGTGACCGCATTGAGTACAGAAATTTTCGGGATCCAGACCAACGGGTGAGTGGATCGTACGACACTCTGGATTGGAACAAATCCGCACCGGGGCACTGTCGGGCTGCATGACCTGCGTGACGGTATAGCGAATCTCATGCTCATCCTGGAATAATTGGGAATCGTAGCGGAAGCGGTCGCCAAATATTGATCCTTCCGGACGCGCCTGTAAACCCTTGGGAAGGATCACCGGCGCCGCAGGGACAGGTTGACCAGCTTCTTCTACAGGGTTCAATGGGGCAAGCGATTCTGGAGCTTTGGTTGTAGCAACTTGTTCTGTAGGGATAGACACGACAGGTTGCTCCGGTAGTTTAGATGGTGCCGGCTGTGCGAATAAAATCGTACCGCAGCGAGAGCAAAAAGCAGCTTCAGGACGGTTTTCAGCCTTACACTTGGGACAGATCACCATAATAGACTCCTTAATAATACGAATTCCTCAAAATTGTGTTGGAGCACAAGCGGTATTGAGAAAATCTTGGCATACTCCGTCATTCCGACATTATCTTCAGAATGTCGATCCGATGTTATTTTTTCACCTGAAACAAGGATTGCCGTTCAGGTTGTGGTTGTACCCATCCTGGATAATATCATCGGCTTTTACAATATGATGAAAAGCTGACTGGTCCGGATGCGTCAGGATGATAATTACATCAACACATATTCACGAGCATATCATGGATGGCGTGCCATTGAAAACGCCACACCTTGCCAATCTTGAGTGCAGGCAGCTCTCCCCGGCGAGCCATCGAGCGGATGGTTTCAGGTTGCAGCTTGAGATAATCAGCCACATCATCAACCGTCCACAATGGATCGGTGACCAAGCCTGAATCATTGACATCCAGAACGCTTATGCTTGAGCGTATATTATCTACGGGTTCATCATTAATCGTCATAAGCCGACTCCTGATTAGAGTTTGGATAACTTGAGCTGCTGGTCGGATAAATTACCATGTGTTTATACCCGTTTGTGTTTGAATGCATAAGTATCTGAGAGTATGCATGAATCATACCAGAGGAATTAAAAGTGCACATTTTTCAGGATCCAGCAAATATCAGGTTTCATGGGGAAAAGATGGGAAAAGATGACTATGCAGTTGGCAAGATCTGATGACCATTCAGCCAAACTGTTGTAACTTGTAAATCAGGGCTCAGAAGCACAAGATCCGCTTTGGCAGCCACTACCAGATTGCCCAGGGATGAATTCAACCCGAGCAGACGGGCGGGTACCTTGGTTATAGCAGCTAAGGCTTCTTCCGGGCTGCAGCTAGTAAATTTGATTAAATTACGCAGTGCCTGATCCAGGCTTAACAGGCTGCCTGCCAGGATGCCATCTGCGAGTTTGGCAGACAAACCATCCACATACACTTTACGCCCGCCCAGCTGATATTCTCCCGGGGGCATTCCTAGGGCGGCCATGGCATCCGTCACAAGGCTGAAACGAAGCGCGCCAAGAGCTTTATGGGCAAGCTCTACCGTCACGGGGTGGGTGTGGATTCCATCCACGATCATGCCTGAAGTGAGGCGTTGATCTGCTAAGAGTGCCCCGACTAAACCTGGCTGGCGATGGTCAAAGGCAGGCATGGCATTGAATAGATGGGTACCATAGCGGATTCCTGCATCAAAGCCTGCATGCGATTGGCTAAGACTGGCTTGTGAATGCCCCGCGCTGACCACTACACCATGTTTGACCAGGGTTTGTACTGCCGTGATAGCACCCGGTAGCTCGGGTGCAAGGGTCACCAGACGAACAAAGGTGGCGGGGCTCCAGTGACCGTATATTTCAGGTTCTGGAAGACGTAAATAATCTGGATTATGCGCACCGCATTTTTCAGGGTTTAGATAAGGACCCTCGAGGTGTAATCCAATGACTCTGGCACCATGGTAACCAGTAGGCGGTCTCTTGTGTATGACTTCCTGAGCTTTAATCGTGGTTTCTGGCGGTGAAGAGATGATGGTGGGTAGGAAAGAGGTCACTCCAAAGTGGATTAGATGTTCTCCCACCTGCCAAATAGATTCCGGATCGAATGTGAAATCCATGCCAAAAGCACCATTGATCTGCAGGTCAATGAAACCTGGGACCAGGTACTGTCCTTTGGCATCGAAGCGTGGGGTATTCGGCGGGCAGGGAATGTCACGCTCAGGACCCAAAGTGGTGATTTTCTCACCACTGATAATCATTGCTCCATGATCGAGCATTCCCGAAGGGGTATTCAGCGTGGTATTGTGGATATAGATCATGCTATTCTACGGAATAAACTAGTTGCATCGTCTTGCAGAATGAGTAAATTACCTTCAAAAACCTATCCACATCAGGAATATCCCATGGGTCATGGTCCCAAAATAAACCAGATTGGGGATGGAAGGATCAATGCAGATGGATTGAATCGTTTGGTTGAATAATCGTTCATCCACAAATTTCCAGGTGTGACCGGCATCCAGAGAGTAATATGCCCCAGAGGTTGTGCCTGCATAGATCCGGTTTGGCTGGGAAGAGTCAATCGACAGGGAGGTAACCACCTGACCTGACAGCCCTAATGATGTCCAACTGCCAGAATGGTAGTAATAAATCCCGTTATTCGTGCCTACATATAGGTCACCTGAATTTATGGGGGAGGCAGCTAATGAATAAAAAACCACGGGCTGGTATGAGTCCATCCAAGTGACCCCGCCATCTGTGCTGATCTTTATGCTACCCGGGACGTCTGTAACTGCATAAACCAGATCCCTGTTGGCCAGATCAACCGCCAGGTTGAGGATGGATTCACCTCCCAACCCGGCCGGCTGCCAGCTTGCGCCACCATTGGTGCTTTTATACACCCCTGACCCACCCGTGCCCATATACGCAGTTTGCGGATCGGAAGGAGCATAAACCATGGTCAGCAAGTTGACGCTCGCTAATTGGCTGTAGGTCGTGGTTTCATGCGGGGTTGTGAAGGCTTCCTGCATCTCCCGGGTGGCAAAAGGATGGTCGGCAGGAAAGGCCGGTGTGAGGATTCCTGTTTGCGGCAGCCCCTGCCCGATGCTGACCCAACCATGACCAGCATTCAAGTCATTCTGATACAAGCCACCGCTATCAGTTATTGCATAAAGCAACCAGGGTTGGGCAGGGTTCATTACTAAAGCATGCACGAATTTGTCAGACAGGCCAACATTTAATTCGCTCCAGGTTTGACCTCGATTATTGGACTGATATACACCTGCACCATACAGGCTGGCATAGATCGTATATGGAGCTGTCGGTGAATGGACAACCGATGTTGCCATGGCATTATCGATTCCAGAATTACTAGGTAGCCAGCTTGTACCTGCATCCAGGCTGCGATAGAGACCATCTCCGTAAGTACCAGAGAATATATTCTCTGAAGAATTCGGGTTGATGGTGACGTTGTAGATCTGATCATCCTGTAAACCACTTGGTAGCCAGGTGAGGCCACCGTCCACAGTTTTCATAATCCCCCGATCAAAGGTTGCCAGATATACTGTATCAGAATGTGTGGGGTCGATAGCGATATTGAACACTTTCGCCGAGGGAATATCCGGGTCGGGGAGGAACCAGGAAGCGCCTGCATTAAGAGATTTGTATACCGTGTCAAAGTGCCACACGCCATAAAAGAGCGTGGTTCCGTGACTATAATCCGGGCTGATGAAGATGGCCCTGCCGGAAAGATTGTTTATCCCATTTTGGATGGTGTACCAGATACCCCCATAGTCACTGCTTTTGTAAGGCCCGTGTTCATGTGTGGCAGCGTAGATCGTGTCGTGAGCATTTGGATCGACGACGATAGAATAAACCCAATCCTGAGCATCTGCACTGCCCACATTCGTTAATTTAGGAATCCAGGTGTTACCAGCATCCTCAGACTTATACACTACTCCATTCCATGGTGGGTTGTTATTATTGGAAATACCTCGTGTGCCTACGTAAATCGTGGAGGTTTCAAAAGGATCGATGGCGATGTTGTAAACTATAGCTTGATCCTGCATGCCAGATCCCGACCACACCCATGAATTCCCACCATCCTGCGATTTATACACCTGGCTATGATACGTACCAGCGTATATGGTGGAGGGGTGAGTAGGGTCAATTGCCAGAGAGTTGATGTAAAGATTGGTCAAGCCAAGATTTGCTGAATGCCATGTGAGCCCTCCATCCAGGCTTTTAAACACGCCAGACCCCCACGATCCAGAATACATCACGAGTGGATTGGAAAGGTCAAACGCTACTGCTACAATATACCCTCCATAAGGGCCAATCCATCCGCTGGGGTTAAGGGAGATGATGGGAAAATAAAAACGGTTGGCAGGTGCTTGGGCAGCAGATAAGATCTGACTGCCGAGGCTAAGCATGATGATTAAGATGAGAGGGATGAGAATTCGGTTAATCTTGGGGGGCATTGTTGAATATTATATACGCAAAAATGAAAATGTTCGTTATACTAAATACACAGTTGTGCGGGAAATAACTAAAGCGAAGGAACCGTGGCTAAACATATCCTGATCGTTGACGATGATGCCCTGATGAGACGCAGTCTGGCGTTCAACCTGGAGCAGGCTGGTTACCGTGCCAGTACTGCCGAAAGTGCAGAAACTGCGTTCACACAGGTGCGCCTGGAGAGACCAGACCTGATACTGTTGGATATCAGCCTGCCCGTTATGGATGGATTGGATGCCATGCGCCAGCTCAAAGATCAATTCGACCTGCCGGTCATCTTTCTCACTGCCCGGCGGCGGGAGCTGGATGAAGCCTTAGGACTGGAACTGGGCGGGGATGATTACATCACCAAGCCATTTGATTTTAACGTACTGGTAGCACATATTAAGGCAGTGCTGCGTCGTTTCGAGCGCACCACTGCTTCCGCGGCTGCCCAGGCTACAAACAATGAACCTTTGGTGGTTGGTGACTTGGTAGTGAGCCCGGTGACACATTCTGTGACCTTAGGTGGTAGGCAGATTGACCTTCCACGCAGGGAGTTCGACCTGCTGCATGCCCTGGCGCTTCAGCCTGGGCGGGTGTTCACTGTAGATGAATTGCTGGGTGCTGTGTGGGGGGCGGAGTTCATTGGACAACCACAGGTGGTTTATGTACATATCCGCTGGCTGAGGGAAAAAATTGAGCAGGAAGCGAATCACCCACGCCGCATTGTGACGGTACGTGGGGTTGGCTACAAGCTAATTCCGGAGGCAATCTAATGTTTCGCAGCTTACGTTCGCGTTTGGTGCTCAGTCACGCTTTGCCCTTACTGGTCATCATCCCGATCATCGGAGTGGCGTTGACGAACCTGATCGAAACACGCGTGCTGATCCCCAGCTTGTCGAAAGCGTTGATGACCAATGCTGTTCTTTTAGCAAATGTAGCCGGTGATGAAGCAGAGTTGTGGGCAAACCCGGCGTATGCAGAATATTACCTGACACATTTAAAACATGATATCAGCGCCAGGGTGCAGTTCATAAGCCCTGGTGGGCAACTGCTGGCTTCATCGGACCCAACAGAAGCCCAATCAATCGGTATTTTCCTGGATTTCGCAGGGGTGGCCCAAGCGCGCGCCGGGCAGGTGGCGAGTTACACTTATTTCAACCTCTCCTCACCTTCAGAGGTTATTGATGTATTCGTGCCTGTACTGAATCAAAATCAGCAGCTGATTGGAATCCTGCGCATGTCTTATACCTACAACACCATCATCACTGAATTTACGCGTTCACGCTATGTAATTGTAGGAATTCTGGCAGGTGGACTTTTGGTAGGGATCATCCTGGGTTGGAGTCTGGCGCTAAATTTAAGCAAACCAATCCGTCAGGTGACCCAAGCGATCAACGAATTGGCACATGGCAACCGGCAAGTGCAGGTGGAGGAACGTGGACCGGAAGAAATCCAGCTACTGGCACAATCGTTCAATTCACTCAATGAGCGCTTGAGTAGCCTGGAGAAAGCCCGTAGACAGCTGTTGGCAAACCTTGTGCATGAGCTCGGGCGACCGCTTGGAGCCCTGCGTTCTGCCATCCAGGCTCTGGCTGGTGGGGCGGGGTGTGATCCCCAGCTTCTGGCAGACCTGACAACCGGGATGGATGATGAAGCTGCTCGCCTCCAGCACTTGCTGGAAGACCTGGCTCATTTACATGATCAGGTGTTGGGTACCCTTGAGCTCGATTACCAACCAATGGCGGTCAGTGACTGGCTGCCTAAAGTGCTCCGCCCATGGCAGGAAGCTGCGCAAGACAAACACCTTAATTGGCAGACCGAAATCCCCTTGGACCTACCAGAGATATCAGCGGATCCGCTTCGTCTCGCCTCTGCGGTGGAAAACCTGGTAAGCAATGCCATCAAATATACTCATGCAGGAGGGATGGTCTCGATCAGTGCAGGGGTTGAGGGGGATGAGTTATTGATCCGGGTGAAGGATAATGGTTCGGGGATTGCAGCTGAGGAACAACAAAAGGTCTTCGAGCCATTTTTCCGAGGTAACCAAGGACGACGCTTCAAGCAAGGAATGGGCTTGGGATTGAGCATTGCGCGGGATTTGGTGGAAGCACATGGCGGAAGGATCCGCCTTGAAAGTGAACCTGGCAAAGGGAGCCAATTCACCATTCACCTGCCATTGGTGAGAGTAGAGCCAGTTAAAGCCGAAAATTGAAATCCCCCTTTTTGGCATAATTATTAGAATTAGTAGGGACGGGTCGCGCGCAACCAAGTGCAGGTTGCATGATACCCGCCCCTATTGATTTTAATATAATTTGTATGGACACAATTACTCTTGCGGATATCTGCATCCTTTCGGATATTTACTAGCGTGCCCCAAGGTCGATACTCGGATTTAGCACACTTTCATAAACTTCGCTTAAGCTGTACATATGGGAGCGATAAGGACAAAAACGGTATCGGGGGTCTATGATTACGGCAATTCTGAAAAATAACCTAAGAGATAAATCAGGAGGCAGCCATGAACAAGAAAATATTAAGTCTAAGCAGTGTGTTAATTGTCGCGGTAATGTTGCTCTCAGCTTGTAGCGGGGTAACGGCAGCATTATCCAAAACAGCCAGCCAATTGAATGTTGCGCAGGCAGCACCACAATCAACAGTGGGGACAAGTTCTTCAACGAGTGGGAGTACAACTTCCTCGAGTTCATTCTCAGCCAGCACTACTACAACTACAGCTCCAGCAGCGATAACAGGAGGCTCTGACCTTCTTACCGCTTATGAGAGCACGCTGGAATCAATTTATACAACGGTCAGTCCACAGGTGGTCAATATTAGTGTGCTGACACCAGCAACCAGCAACAATCTCCAGAGCTTCCCGGGTTTCAACAACAATTCACAAGGACAGACACCCCAATACTCATCAGCTTTGGGTTCAGGTTTTATTTGGGATACGAAGGGTGATATCGTCACTAATAATCATGTGGTTGATGGTGCCACGAAAATCGAAGTAACCTTCTCTGATGGCACAACGGTACCCGCGACAATCGTCGGTCAGGATCCATATAGTGATTTGGCAGTCATCAAAGTAGATGTATCCGCGGATAAGCTAATTCCCGTGACCATGGCTGATTCAACTCAGGTGAAGGTGGGTGAAATTGCAATCGCCATTGGCAACCCCTATGGATTTGAAGGATCCATGACCGTCGGAACCGTCTCCGGGTTAGGGCGTGAACTACCGACCAGTCAGGTCGATCAAGCAAGTGGCGCTTCATATTCAATCCCAGATGTGATCCAGACCGATGCAGCCATCAACCCAGGCAATTCAGGCGGTGTGCTTGTAAATGATCAGGGGCAGGTAATCGGCGTCACTTCAGCCCTTGAATCATCGAGTGGATCAAGCTCGGGTATCGGTTTTGCCATCCCTGCGGAAATCGTCTCGAAAGTAGTCCCATCCTTGATTTCGTCAGGTACGTATGATCATCCATATCTGGGCATCAGTGGTACCGATATGACCCCTGATGTTGCTCAGGCAATGAATCTTCCCACTACCACACGCGGCGCCCTCGTCGAGCAGGTTTCTGCTGGTGGACCTGCAGCCAATGCAGGACTGCAAGGTAGCAATACTGTCGTGACCATCAACGGTGTTCAGGGTACCGTCGGTGGAGATATCATCACTGCTATCGATGGGCAGACCATCAACAGTATGTCAGATATCATCGCCTACCTGGCGATCCATACCCAGGTTGGACAAACAGTGACCCTGACAATCCTGCGCAATGGTCAGACTCAGACTGTCCAGATAACGTTGGGCAGCAGACCGAGTCAGTAAACAACATGGTTTACTCCCTTCCACCTCCTCCTTTTATTGCCAGTACTGGGGGAGGTGGGGAGGGTGTAAGAAAGTTGTGAGCTTATGTTCAACCGTCGTAGTGTGCGCATCTTTATTTACCTGCTCTTCCTGCCAGTCTTTTTGAGTGCTGGATTTGCAGGTGGCGTCTTGGTAGACCACTATCTGATAACACCGAACATCGCCTCAGCCAAGATGCAAACTCAATCAAATGGGTTGGATCTGGTTAACCAGGCTTACCAGATCATCCAACAGAATTATGTTGATCGAAGTGCTGTGCAACAGACGCAGCTCGAATATGGTGCGATCAGTGGGATGGTTGATGCGCTGGGCGATACGGGGCACAGCCGCTTTTTAACCCCACAGATGGTCCAGGAAGAGAATAACTTCACACAAGGATCATACGAGGGTATCGGTGCAGAAGTCGGGTTAAATAATAATGGTCAGGTGGTAATCGTGGCTCCCATCGATGGCTCTCCAGCACTGGCAGCCGGGGTGAAACCTGGTGACATCATGTTGAAGGTGGATGGGGTCGATCTGACAGGATTGAGCATCAGTGATGTGGTTAGCAAAGTATTAGGGCCCACAGGGACACAGGTGACCATCACACTTCAGGATCCAGGAACTGGTGCAATCAGGGATGTGACCATCACGAGGGCGAAGATTACAGTCCAGAACGTCACTTGGATTATGCTGCCAGGTACTACTATCGCTGATGTACGGATCGCAGCATTCAGCCAGGGCGTGACGAAAGATTTACGTGCGGCATTGCAGCAAATCCAGACGCAAGGCGCTACCAGCATCATATTGGACCTAAGGAACGATCCGGGTGGTTTGCTGGATGAAGCCATCGGCGTGACCAGTCAATTCTTGGGTAGTGGAAACGTTTTATTGGTCAAGAATGCCCAGGGGCAGGAACAGGCTGTTCCGGTTGAATCAGGTGGGTTGGCTTTGAATATCCCCATGGTTGTATTGGTGAACCAGGGTACTGGCAGTGCTGCTGAGATTGTTGCCGGAGCACTTCAGGATGCCCACCGGGGTACCCTGATTGGTCAGACAACTTTCGGCACTGGCACAGTGCTCAACGGTTTTTCGCTCTCGGATGGCTCTCAGATATTATTGGCTACTGAGGAATGGCTCACACCCAATGGGCGTGTGATCTGGCATAAGGGGATCACCCCAGATGTGAGTGTAAGCCTGGCAAATACTGTAACTCCTTTCGTGCCTGACGCTGGGCGTGCAATGACAGCCGCTCAGCTGCAAAGTAGTCAGGATGCACAACTGTTAAAAGCGATCGATGAGCTTTCACAGGGGGCTAGAAAAAGTTGAAAGAGGTAAGTAGAAACGGTTTGGTTGGTTTGCCCTCCCTGGACTTTTTAGGACATACCCAAAAACCGACAATTATTCATGCATTTTGCTTATATTTCGCTATGATCATCCCCAAAAATACACCGTGGTGTTTTTATTTCTCATTTCCCTTTGCATTTTTAAAAGGCTGGCGCGACGCTGGCGCGATCATTTTGCTCTTTTTTCGATGATCACCGGAATGGGTGTGATTAATTCATCCATCAACCGGGCCGCTTCCCCTTGCATGCTCGGGATGAAGTGGGCATAAGTTGACATCAATACTGCCAGCTTGTGGCCCAGCCGGCCAGCCACAATCACCGGTGGGATTCCGTGCGATAACATGACGGTGGCGGCAGTGTGTCTCATGTCATGAAAGCGGATGGCTGGCACACCTCCAGCTTTGATCAATGGCTTGAAATGGTTGACGACCAGCGACCGGTAATCCACCGGCGCTCCCCGGTGGTTGGTGAAAATCAAGTCCTGGTCTTTCCAATCTTTGCTGAAAAATCTTTGCTCGAATAACTGTGTTTTATATTGCTCTTGCAATACCTCGATGGTGCCTGGCCCCAGCTCAATCAACCGGATAGCTGTTTTGGTCTTGGGCTCGACAAACACCCCTCCAGACCTGGATAATTGCCGGCAGACATGCAAGGTCCTGGTTAGCCAGTCCAGATCCGACCACTTTAAACCTAACAGCTCCATCTGTCTCATTCCGGTGGCCAGTGCAAGGTAGAAAACGGCATAATAACGATCCTTCA
This sequence comes from uncultured Anaerolineaceae bacterium, assembly GCA_964642565.1. Classification (GTDB taxonomy): domain Bacteria; phylum Chloroflexota; class Anaerolineae; order Anaerolineales; family UBA4823; genus FEB-25. The sequence goes on along the minus strand of CAZXPK010000018.1, from coordinate 1,429 downwards.
TCGCAGTGGTTAAAAACCGATTAACCTCTCCCTCTGACCAAACGCACATTTCTTTATATTGTGCAGCTGGTGGCTTCACCAGGTCAACCACATTCCGGTGCACCAGCCCGATCTCTGCAGCCTGCTTCAACACGAGATGTAAGATCTTGTGAGCTTTTGTGATCGTGGCACCACCTCCCCATCCCAAATACCTGCTGCCCTGCTTCCACCACCATTCCCTGGATGGTTTCTTCCATGTCGCTAATTCCAATTTCATTCTCAATTTTTACTTCCCGTTCTGACACTCTTATGGTTATACTTATGGCGACAGAATTTCCTGTCATTTGAGAGTTCCTTTCTATGTTGGGTTTTCATCAACTACAATATTGATTGGAACTCTCTCTTTTTGCAACCCTTTCTATGAACTTTTGTGACTGTAACGTAACGAACTAACGCGATCTTATTGACAAGGGGTGTATATTGTTATATTATAGAATCATCAGAACAATGCAATAAAAACGACATAATATTGTTTTCTCAAAAAAAAGATCTTGGGCGGAAATTTTTTCGGCTCTCATCTCATCGCTAAATCCATGATCTCTTAGATTGTCAGTTATGCGGTTATTTTGACAAGAAACCATTGGTTATTTCGTTGACCACATTGGTCAGAAAGGATTTGCGATATGGCGAAATTCTTTGCATTGCATACACCCATTGGGGATCCTGCAGCGGGTTGGGAATGGTTCGGTAAGGGTGCACCTGCACTGGCAGCTGCTATGGCTGCTGGTCAGATGCCGGCGAAATGCCTTACGACCTGGAATCCATTCACCTATGGCCGGGGTGATTATGTCTTCTGCATCTGGGAAGCTGAGAAGAAAGAAGATATAGAGAAAGTACTTCGCGACAACGGCTTTTACGATCACGTCACTACCGACTTGTTGCAGGTCACGGAGATTGATTGGGCACAGCTGGCTCTGACAGCAAAGTAGAGATTGGGCACCCTATTCCACTGGAGCCAGGATTCCCGGCTGAAATCTTATAGATGTGGCAGGTAGGATACCCTCACCTGCTGCATTAATATCATGTATTACCTATTCCCAGGTAGATATTATTATATTTAATTCAGATCAATGAAATATGATAGGCTAGTACAGAGTCTAAAGAAAAGACTAAATCAAATCGGACTTTTTCCAATCGAACTAATAATAAAAGTTGCCTCTCCCCTCTCACATCGTGGTTAAATCGTGTTCAATTACTATAACACAACATGGAAAATATAGACATCATAGACAGTTACACCCTGTATAGTGCAAATATTCCATCCAGTTCTCCCTGTAAGACAGGGGGAACGAAAAAGAAGAATAAAAATTTTGCTGATTATTCAGTTTTCAAGGGTACTCAGGTTCGGACACAAGTTCGGACATTTCCAATAATTAGGTCAGTAAAGGCC
>CAZXPK010000017.1:0-36193 GCA_964642565.1 uncultured Anaerolineaceae bacterium | reverse complement strand
ATTCGTGTATTCGTGGCTTTTATTCGTGGATGGTTCTTAACTCTCCCCTAATTACCGAATTTTGGTAATTGGGGGGATTGGAGCATGTCCGGCGTTCCCTTCGACCGGAAGGAAGCTTTAATTCGTTGATGGTAGCTTCTTTCCCATCACCCCAAAATCGGATTAACTCAAACCTTCCCCAAATGGATATATTCATGGGGGAGGGGTATTTATTCGTTGTTGATTGGCCCATTATTGTGGCATCATTACGATTAAGAATCGCCACCTCGGATGATTTCTAGACCCCCATCATCCTTCGAGTCTTCCAAGACTGTGTCGAGGCTTTCGCCCAGGTCGATCTTGCGAGCCCGATATTCCTCATAATCGGGCACCAAACGGTCGTACACCCCATCCATCAGCGGCGAGGAGATCATGAAGTCGGCTGATGCCCGGTTGCAGGCAATGGGAATATTCCACACCACTGCCATGCGCAAGAGGGCTTTGACGTCGGGATCGTGCGGCATCGGCTCGAGCGGGTCCCAGAAAAAGATTAGGAAGTCGATCTTGTTATCCACAATCTTGGCGCCAATCTGCTGGTCACCACCCAGGGGACCACTTTGGAGACGGTGGATTTTGAAGTCGAGCACGCCTTCCAGGATTTCGCCAGTAGTGCCGGTGGCGTACACTTCATGATGCGCCAGCAGGTCACGGTTGAATTTAGCCCATTCTATTAGGTCACGTTTCTTATTGTCATGGGCGACGAGGGCGATCTTCTTGTCAGGCTCCATGATGATTTTCTTATGCAACATACAATATCTATCCTTTCATTGGTAGAAACAATCTCGACTGCGCGGCGGAAAGAGCAAACCGCGGCGTTGATTAATGATTTAAGCTGTCCTCTCCATTCTCCCCCAAACCCAGGGCGATTTGGGGGAGGGGACTATATTCGTGTATTCGTGGCTATTATTCGCGGACGGTTTATCTACATCTATCTTCGTGTTTTCGTGTTCCAATGTATTTCCTCTACTGCCCCACCGTGGGCACCAGCATCGTCCAATGCCCGCCACCATCCGTGGTCTTCACCAGCGCCACCTGATCACCCGCCCGGGCAACCCCCCAGCCGATCTGCTCGCTGATGAAGTCCATCTGCGCCGTCCAGGTGACGTCCGATATCGGCGTCCAGCTGGCACCTCCATCCGTGGTGTGCTGGATCTTCGTGGAGAGCGCCCAGCCGCTATCGGCTGAGAAGAAGTACAGCGCCTCACCCGGGTAGCTGGCGACAGTCCAGGTGCTGCCTCCGTTCTGGGTGGTGTAGATGTAATAAGTATTGCTGATCTGTGCGCCAGAGTAATCGGCACAGCGCACGCTCAGGTGCCCCAGGTCGTTGCCAAAGAAGAATGGATCGTACGAGCCGCAGGCAACTTGGGTATTAACATCAAAAAGCGCCGGGGCGTTGGCTGGAGCCGGCAGGCTCACCTCCTGCCAGGTGGAACCCGCATCGGTGGAGTTGAACAGCAGTACGCCTGCCTTCACCCCATTGCAGTCCCCGGTCAGCCAGCCATGCGTGGCATCGGTGAACAGCATACCGGTCTTCGAGCAGGACTGGATGCCGCCATCGTTGTACGGGTCGAGGATGCGCCTCCAGCTCAGCCCGCCATCACTGCTGCGGTACAGGGCGACGTAGTCATGGTTCATCCCCACCCCCACGTGCACCAAGAGCCAGCCATCCTGCCCGGCCACAAACTGCAGGTCAGATGGCACGTAGATCTCCGAGAGTCCGGTGATATCCAGGGGTTGGCTGGCCTGCCAGGTGGCACCCCCATCCGAGGTGTGCCACACGACCGGCTGAGCTGGGACGGGGTTCCCACCGCTAATCGCATAGGTCACCCAGGCGGTCTGGGCATCCTGGAAGAAACCTGTGGCGGACAACCGTTCACTGCTCGCGGGCTGTTCTTCAGGCGGGGTGACGTCCTTCCAGGTGTTCCCACCATCGGAGGTATACAGCACATGGTCACCCACACCCACCAAACCGCCAATCGCCCAACCAACATTGGCATCGATCATGTGGATGGCAGTGATGGTGAACTCCTGCCCTGCCGGAAAATGCTGGATTGGGTTGACCGGTGGGGTGGTGGCGGTAGCTGAGGGTGGTACTGCGGTGGGAGTTTCGGTGGGCGGAACGGGCGTGGACGATGGTACTGGCGTCTGACCAGATTCTATCTGGGTAATCAGCAAGGTAGGCGTAATCATGGAACCTGTCGAGACGCAGCTTGTCAATAGGATCGCCATTATGAATAGGATAACGAAAAAAACAGATTTCTTGATCATTTCTTTCCTCCTATTGACCAATAAACGTCGATTATAGGTCGCCATTTCCTTGAAATCAGTTAACAATTGCCTAAGATCCGGTGAGTGCCCATTAACCTATCAGGAGCGGGTTGTGACTGCCATCCCGCTCCCGGGTTTGATAGGTCATCCGGGTATGGTCTATTCACCAGGTCACATTTCTTATGGTTCCTATAGACCAAGTTCTCCCAACAGCTGACCGTTGGCATACACCCTGAAATGCCCACCCGCATAACTGCCCAGGGGTATGGTGGCAGTGAACGGCTCAATGACAGTGATGCACATCATGCTCGAGTCAGCCACCGAATATACCACCAGGTTGATCTCGTTTTGGGCGTTGGCAGGCATGACCACCACGCGCAACTGGTGGCAGGGGTCAGGCAGGTTACCACTCAGGGTCGCACTCACCTGGGCTGGCAAGCTCTCGCTGATCACCACTGAGCTGTTCTCCATATCCAGGAACACCTCGCCCCGGGTCAGCTTGGCATCACCGGGCTGCGGCTCATATCCCGAAGCTGGGATGGCTGGACTGGGGCTGCCGGGTGTACCCGGTTCAGGATAAGTGAAGGTAACCACGGGTATTTCGACCACAGGCTCCGGATACGTAGTTGGCGTGCTGGAGGATGGACTTGACGGAAATGAACCCGGGGTCTCAACAACGTGTCCGCTTGGGGTTGCACCCGCACACGCTGCGAGCAGCAGGTTGATGATCAGTAACGCTACGATGGCTTTCTCTCTCATGCATACCTCCATTAATTAATATTATGGACGTACTTGTTGAACGAACGGTTCCCTAACCTTTGATGACCGCCAATGGATGCAGCCGGGCAACTTTACGGGCGATACCTCCACCCACCACGGCATCCACCACCTGGTCGACGTCCTTATACGCCTGGGGGGCTTCTTCAGCCAGCCCGGCCATCGACCCGGCGCGGATATGAATGCCCTCGGCTTCCAGATCCTGGCGCAGCTTCTCACCGCGCACGTTGCGTTTGGCTTCGTGGCGGCTCATCAGGCGCCCGGACCCATGGCAGGTGGAGCCAAAGGACAGCTCCATGCTGGCGGCTGTACCCACCAACACCCACGAAGCGGTGCCCATGCTGCCCGGGACGAGCACAGGCTGACCGATGGCTTTATATTCGTCCGGCAGCTCGGGGGCGCCTGGTCCGAAGGCACGCGTGGCACCTTTGCGGTGCACACATACCTTCATGCGCTCCCCATCGATGATGTGCGTCTCGATCTTGCCCATGTTGTGACAGATGTCATAGACCTGATGCAGGTGCCAATCCTTCACCTTGCCGGCCAGCACCTGCTCGAACGCTTTGCGGGCGCTGTTAGCCAATATCTGCCGGTTGGCAAAGGCATAGTTGGCTGCGCAGCGCATCGCACCCAGGTAATTCTGCCCTTCAGGTGAGTTGAGCGGTGCACATACCAGCTCACGGTCCACCAGGTGGATGCCAAAGCGCTGCACTGCACCCTGGAATTCCTCCACGTAATCGGTGCAGATCTGGTGCCCGAAGCCGCGCGAGCCGCAATGGATTTGGACGGCAAGCGTGCCTTGCTCCAGGTCCATCACCGAGGCAGCCTGAAAGTCAAAAACCTGCTCCACCAGGTCAATCTCGATGAAATGGTTGCCTGCCCCTAACGAGCCAAGCTGTGGACGTCCCCGCTCCCGCGCCCGTTTGGATACTTTACTCGGGTCAGCGCCTTCCACACAGCCCGATTCCTCGGTACGGTGCAGGTCAGCCTCACTGGCGAAACCTTGTTTGAGTGCCCAGCGCGAGCCCTGGCGGCAGACGGCTTCCAGCTCGGCCTCCGTCACATGCACTGCGCCTTTTCCACCCACACCACTGGGGCAGAATTGGTTGAGGGCGGTGGCAAGTGCATCCAGGTGTGGGTGGGCTGTCTCCAGGCTGATCTGAGAGCCCAACAGGCGCACACCACAGTTGATATCGTAGCCAATACCTCCAGGTGAGATGACCCCATCCGGCAGGCGGGTGGCAGCCACACCCCCAATAGGAAAGCCATACCCCTGGTGCATGTCGGGCATGACGATGACGTGCCCCACCAACCCGGGCAGAGTGGCTGCGTTGACCGCCTGCTCGAGCGACTTATCCTTCATCACCTCTTCCAGCATACGGCGTGTGGCGAACAGGCGTACCGGCACCCGCATATCTGGTCGGAAGCTTTTGGGGATTTCCCATTCGTAGTCGCTGATACGTTTAAGGTCTTGTAAAGTGACCATGTTGCACCTTCTATCTTACACGTCAAAAACGATGTTCACTCGCAGCCCCTGTGAGGTGCTCTCCACTGCCAGATTATGATAGGTGACTGCCTTGATCTCCTTATCTAATTTCGCAATGGTCGACCCCCTCAGCTCTGCCCGCAAGTTGCATTGGTCTTCAACCGTGAGGGCAAAGTCGTCAAAGCCCAACCTCTCCTCCTGTTCGACCCACAGAAGCTCGGTCAGGAAGCGCACCAGCAGGCCTTCAGCATCCGCGGCATGGAGAGCAATCGAGCGTTCCTGGGGTGGCCCTGCCTGCAACCGCATTCCTGAGAGTGCGTACATGCCACGTGCAGCCTGCTCGAGCAGGGTCGCCAAATCGGGTGCCCAAACTTCCAGCTCCCAATCGGCAGTGTGGGCGTGCTCACGGAAACCAAATTTGGGTTGCATACGTCTAAAGAGTATACCGTATTTTTATACCCTGATGAGTTGTTGGAAACATGAGTGATAATGCGATAATTCTCATATTGGGAGCGAATATCCATCCTTTATATCCGGCTCTCTATGTGGTTAAATTATGGATATGAGCTGGATTGAAACCTCTCTCACCCATCTGGAAGCGCGCTTGCGTGCATTGATCGAGGGCGATCCTGCCAGGGACGGTATCTCGCGGAAATTGCATCGCCAGTTGGAGCATGAACTCATCATGGCGATGAGGTCAGGTATGCACAGGTTACCCGGCGATGGAAACCCGGGTAGCGCGACGCTCCTTGCACCTGACCAATACACTCTGGTGCTTCCCGCGTTGCAAGCGCAGCTCCTGTTGAGCCATCCAACCGAGCTGGACCGGCTGACGCTCAAATTGGAGAACAAAGCATACCAGGAAGGGATCGGTTTTACCGCTGCGCCCATGCTGTCCGTGGTGGCGGACCCTCTGGCAGTAGAGATGAACGTTTTGGTCGAATTTAGCCATGCCGGGATGGGAGATTCAAGCACATCCCAGCTGGAAGGAGGATCAAGCCAGGCATCTGCTGACAGGATCCCCAAAGCATTTTTAATCGTCAATGGGCTGACGACTTTTCCCCTTAACGAGCCTGTAATCAATATTGGCCGGGATCCTTCTAACCAGCTGCACCTGGAAGACCTGCGGGTTTCGCGCATGCACGCCCAACTTCGTCTCGTTCAGGGGCGGTTCATCATCTTTGACCTGGATTCTAAGGGTGGCACCTTTGTGAATGGAGTGGCAGTGTCCACCCATGCCCTTAGCACGGGGGACGTGATCCTGCTGGCAGGTGTGCCATTAGTCTACGGGCTGGAGGCAGCCACACAAGCCGGTTATACCCGGGAGCTGCCGGTTGACCCGCCTGTCCCTGAAGTGTTGTAAGGGTATAATCCCATTGTGAGTGCCATCATTTTATTGGGTTTACGCATTTTGCTTGCCGGTCTGCTTTATGGTTTTCTGGGGTTTGCTATCTTTACCCTGTTGCGTGATTTGAAACAGCAAGGTGAGTTACTGGCAGCCCGCCAGCCGCCGCCTCTCACCCTGACCAGTCTGGTGGAAGCAAACGCCCAATCGCAGCATTACACCAAGCCCGAAATCATCCTGGGACGTGAATCCGGCTGTGATTTCCCGCTGGATGATCAGACGGTTTCCTCGCAACATGCCAGGCTATCCTATCACCACCAACAGTGGTGGCTGGAAGACCTGGCCTCCACGAATGGCACCTTTCTTAATGACGAGGCGGTGACTGCCCCCGTGGTGATCACCCATGGCGATGAGCTGCGCCTGGGGCACCTGGGGGTGAGGATCGAGTTCGGTCAGATCGACCACAAACATGTCGGATGAGCTGAATACCCTCCGAATAGAAACCTAATCACGAAATGAATTCTGCCCAAATCAGGACAATCGGATAGATTATTCTAAAAACAATACCCCACGCCATTGGTATGTATTGGGTAGACTTTACCGCCCAGGAAGTCTTCCCGCCTTAATCCAGATTAAAATTATGGTATGATGAATGTCCCCAGGCTGACCGGATGATCGCGGTGGCCATGTGCCATCGAGGAAAGTCCGCACTCCACAGGGCAAGATGCCGGGTAACACCCGGGACGGGGCAACCTGATGGATCGGGCCACAGAAACAGACCGCATCCCCACCTACGGGTGAGGTGTAAGGGTGAAAAGGTGGTGTAAGAGACCACCGGCGTGGGCAGCAATGTCTGCGGCCAGGTAACCCCCATCTGGAGCAAGGTCAAGCAGAGGCAATCTCTTGGGAGGTGGCTGCTCGTCACCTGGACCGCGAGGTCCGCAGCTTCGGGTAGACTGCATGAGGCGTGAGGTAACTCACGCCCTAGAGAGATGGTCATCGGCGCAGGGAAACCTGCGTGCACAGAATGCGGCTTACAGGCTGGCCTGGGGAAAAATATGGAGCACGAATTAAACGAAAAAACACGAAATGTGAAAACAGAGTAGATTAAGTTACTCTTTTTCGCGTGTTTCGTGTTCCAATGGTTTCAAAATAGATAAGCTATGTGTCCTCAAACCTCCCGTAGAGGTTATGATTTGTCTGTCTAAATCAACAGAATTGGTTAACTAAGAGCGGATTGTCGGACCTGAGGTGGGTACCATGAACCCTTCACTTGATTCAATCAATTCATCAGGCAGCGTAGAATACTGCAGCTCCTGGGAGGAGATGCTCCAAAACAGGCAGCTGATCATTGCCTCCAACCATGGACCAGTCACGTTCCATAAGGACGAGAATGGAGAAATCCAGCCCCAGCGCAGTGGAGGGGGTGGGTTGGTGACTGCCCTCTCTGGTATTGCCCAACACGTGGATGCATGCTGGATCGCCAGCTCACTCTCGGAGGAAGATAAAGCGTGGCAGGGTGGGTTGGTGCCGATAGGTGAGGAAGGTGGTTCCATCCGCGTGAAATTCGTTACTTCCGAAGATGCAGCCTATGATGGCTATTACAAAGTCATCGCCAACCCGCTATTATGGTTCCTTCAACATTCCATGTGGGATATCTTCCGCTCACCGACTATCGACCGTACCACCTGGCAAAACTGGCAAAACGGCTATGTGGCCGTAAACCGGCTATTTGCAGAAGCTGTGACCAAACAAATCCTGACCGACCAGCGGTCAGCGTTGGTAATGCTCCAGGATTACCACCTGTACTTAGCACCCTATTTCATCCGCAGGGTCTTTCACCCACGGGCTAAATACACTCTGATGCATTTTATTCACATCCCCTGGCCTGGGGCAGAGGATTGGGGCTTTCTACCTCCGCGCATGCGCCAAGGCATCCTGGAAGGATTATGTGCTGTGGACTTGTTAGGATTTCAAACGCGCGAAGATGGATTGAACTTCATCCGCACCTGTGAGTCACACTTACCTCACGCCCATGTTAATTTCAAACAAGGTCGGGTTTGGTACAGAAACCATGCCACCTTTGTACGTGACTTTCCGATCTCAATTGATGTGAAATTATTGAAGCGTTTGGCCGAGACAGAGGAAGTTGCGGAGCACCACAAGTCTTTGCTTGAACAATATGGTGGGAACCCGCTCATCGTGCGCATTGATCGGATCGAGCCCAGTAAAAACATAGTGCGTGGTTTCCAGGCCTTCGACGAGCTGCTCGAGCTTCACCCTGAACACCGTGGTAAGGTTCAATTTTTGGCATTAATGGTCCCCTCCCGGATGGAGGTGGAAGAGTACCAAAGCTATCTGAATGAATTAATGGGTGCAGCCGGGCAGGTGAATGCCAAATATGGAGATAGTGCATGGGAGCCGGTGCGGGTGGTGGTCGGTGAAAACTACCCACGTGCTGTAGCCGCCTTGCAGCTATACGATGTATTGTTGGTGAACTCCATTGCAGATGGGATGAACCTGGTTGCCAAGGAAGGTCCGGTGGTCAACCAGCAGCAAGGGGTGTTGGTTCTATCAGAGCGTACAGGTGCCCGTCAGCAGCTTGAGTCAGGGGCGCTGGTCATCCCACCCCTGGATATCTCTGCCACTGCCAATGCCCTGCACCAGGCGCTGATCATGCCAGCGGATGAACGAAAAGAGAAGGCTGAGCGGTTGCGCAGCTTGATCGAAAGGGAGGATATTGTCGACTGGTTGTGCAATCAGCTGGAGACCATCGTCAAGCTGGGGTTATGAAAACTGCCGTTTTGCATTACTCGGTCCCGCCTGTGGTAGGGGGGGTGGAAGCCGTAATCCACGCCCATACACGTTTGCTGCTCAAAGCGGGTTACCCGGTGAGGCTGATTGCCGGCGCTGGTGATAAGGCTGCTTTGCCTGATGGCACGGAATTCATTCAGATCCCAGAGATGGATTCACGGTATCCACAGGTTGTCAAAATCAGCCAGCAGCTAGAAGCTGGTCAGTTACCTGCGGATTTTGAGACCTTATCCGCTAATCTGGAAAAGCATCTCGAGATTACCCTGCAGCCGATGGATAACGTGATGGTTCACAATGTGTTCACCAAGCATTTCAACCTGCCACTGACTGCCGCACTAGTACGTTTGCTCGACAAGGGCAAGGTCAAGAACTGTATTGCGTGGTGCCATGATTTTACATGGACCAGCCCACACTCCCGCTCCAATGTACATCCTGGCTACCCATGGGACCTGTTACGCACTTATCGGGAGGATGTGACTTATGTGACGGTTTCACGACATCGCCAGAAAGAGCTGTTCGAACTATTTCATTGCCCCACCGAGCGTATCCACGTCGTCTATGATGGCGTAGACCCAGTGGACCTGTTCAACCTCTCGGAAGAAGGGCAGGTACTTATTGAACGTCTTGATCTTGCGGATGCCGACCTGATCCTTTTGATGCCGGTGCGAGTTACACAGGCGAAAAATATTGAATATGCCCTGCAAGTCATTGCCAGTCTGAAAGATAGAGGAATCTGCCCAAAGCTGGTCGTCACTGGCCCACCAGATCCCCATGACCCCGGAGATATGCAGTACTATCAAAGTCTGCTGGATTTGCGCCGGCAGCTGCATGTGGAGCAAGAGGCACGCTTTGTCTATGAATCGGGCCCACAGCCAGGGCAAGGCTATTCCATCGGGTTGCCCCTGGTTAGAGAGCTGTACAATGCCAGTGATGTGTTGTTTATGCCCAGTCACCGTGAAGGATTTGGTATGCCCATCCTCGAAGCTGGGATGATTGGCATGCCCATCTTCAGCACGGAGATCCCGGCTGCGGAGGAAATAGGTGGTCAGGAAGTGAACCGATTTTCGCCTGAAGATCCTGTGGAAAAGGTAGCTGCAATGATCTTGAGCTGGGCACAGAACAGCTCCCCCCAGCGATTACGGCAGCGCATCCGCCAAAACTTCACCTGGCAGGCGATCTTCCATCACGATATCCTTCCACTACTGACAGGAGGAGAGGCAGCGTGAGGTTCGCATCTGAAAATGAGCTAAATACCTGGGTATCTGAAGCCGAACGGTTATGGTTGTTCCTCGACTATGATGGGACCTTGGTGGAATTCACACGCACACCTGATATCATCAAGCCTGACCATAAACTCATTGATCTGATCAGACGTTTAGCGGAGAAAAGCAGACTGCGCTTGGCAATTGTCAGTGGACGCCGATTGCGTGATATCCAGACCTTGTTGCCGGTTGAGGGGATCTATGTGGCTGGTACTTATGGGATTGAGGTGCAAACCCCGGATGGTGAAAGGATCCAGCGCGAAGATTATGCCCTTATCCGTCCATATCTGGACGGGTTGAAGCCTCTTTGGGAGGAAATCATCAACGGTCACAAAGGATATTACCTGGAAGATAAAGGTTGGTCGCTGGCGCTGCATGCGCGCTTTGCCCCTGAAAAGGAAGCCATCCGGGTGATCTCCACCATACAACAAACCCTCGACCAGGAATTGATCACCGATGAGTATCGCCTGATCAAGCATAACAAATTCCTAGAAGTGAGCTCTGCCAAAGCGCATAAAGGGAAAACGGTAACCTTCCTGCTCAACAGCTTCCCGCTGCCCGGGGCGCGCCTGGTTTACATCGGTGATGACGATAACGATGCAGAGGCCTTCGAGACCATCCATTCATTTGGGGGTGTGGCCATCTCGGTGGCGCAGTACTTTGGTTACATCCGCTCGACCGGTGGCGACTATGTATTTAAGTCACCTAAGGCGGCACGTAAATGGCTGGAAAACCTGACTAGATGGTTTTAAGAACCGTCCATTCTGGAATTATTTCCCAGTTCTCAAACATAAAAGCAATTTACTATAAATCCCTCTCGATTAATCAATGATGAATGTCACGAAAAACATGGGCTATAGGTTTCAAGGCAACACAGGAAAGCACTTACAATCGCAATATCAAAGCGATTGCCAGAATGTTAGTACATAGAGTAAATACCTGATCTAGCTTCGACCTGAGTTTGGCAGATTTTTTTATAAAGTATTGGTTGATAGGGATTGTGCTGCAATAGCATATGGGAATCGATGTGAATAAAATGTTGCTTATAGATCAGCATGGAGAAAGATACGACGCACCCTCACTCATTCGAGCTTCATCTGCATGTGACTGGTACTTAATATCTCATAGCGTTGCTTTCCCCCACAGAACTCCTCCTCCAAACCCATCACTTCATTAGCAATGGCATGAATCTCCTCCAGCTCCACCGGGGGCAAGCGGTCGATGTTGATCTCGATGCTGTGCGTCTCTGGTAATGTGAGGGTGTGGTTAGCCTGCCGCCAGGTCCAACGCCGGGTGAGCACGGTGTTGCCCTCGACGAAGATAACCTCCCCTGGTAGAGGGTGCTCGATCTCGGTAGAGCCAAAGGGGATGAAGTCTTCATCTCCGGTGGCCAGACGGAGCGAGATATCCTGGATAAGCTCATCCATAGAGTGACCGCCCACCGGTACTAAGTGCTCAAGAGACACGAGATTACCGATATCCACCAGGGCGTTGATGCTGGGCAGTTGATCGTTGCGCAGTACCCGCCGTGCCATGGCTTCCACAGACGATCTGAATTCACTGGGTTTGGCACCAAAAGCTTTGTAAGCCTCCCGCCAAGGTTTGATCCGTGGATGTTCAGTAATATTTTCGATACTGACCTGGTTGCGCACCGATGCCTCAGCCTGGCGTAGCTTCTGGACCAACCTTTTGGGGGATGGACCATTATGCACATCGAACGCCAGCACAACCCCACGAACATAGCCAGGGTATTTGTTAAATATCGCCTGTGAGATTGAATAGTTTAATCCCGCCACGTCATGTCCTTCCTGCTTACAACCCACTCAGGCTGGCACCCAGGGGGACGGAAACGCCTTTCTGGCGCAGGAATTCCTCTATTGCAAACAGGAAGTCCACCAAATACTCGCGAGTGGTGGCCTTGCCCAGGTGCCCCACGCGGAACATCTTGCCTGAAAGCTCACCCAACCCACCTCCGATGGCGATACTATGCTGATCCGCCAGCCACTGGCTCATCTCTGCCAGCTCGAACTCCGATCGCCTGCACACCCCGGTGACGATGGGAGAGGCATATTCATCCTCCACGAACATCTCAAACCCCATACTGCATAATCCCTTTCGTATCGCCTGGCTGGCACGTCGGTATTTCTCAAAGTGAGCTTCAAGGCCCATATCGACGATCTTCCACAGACTGGTGCGTAATGCCAGGATAATGTTGGTGGGCAGGGTCACAGGTGTAGGGTGCCATGCACCCCACTCTATGGCATATTGCCGCCAGGTTTTTAAGTTGAGATACCAGCCGTGATTAGTTTGAGCGTGAGCATTCACCAATCCCCAGGCACGCGGTGACACGCTGATAAAGCCTATGCCGGGCAGGGCTTCCAGGCACTTATTAGGGGTGGTCACACAGACGTCAATCCCCCACTCATCCACACGCACATCCGTCCCGCCTAAGGAGGAAACTGCATCCACCACCACAGTCTTCCCGGCTTCACCTGCCAGCATGGCGAGCTCTCGCAGTGGGTTCATAACTGTGGTACCAGTCTCGTGATGTACCAGCGCCACCACTTTCGCATCCGAATGCTGCCTGAGCAGCTTGCTCAAGGCTTGTGGTTCGAGAGGTTTACCCAGGGGGGCACTCAGAACGATGATTTCTAAACCATAGCTCCTGGCGACCTCTATCAGACGCTCACCAAAGAAGCCATTATCCCCCACGATGATTTTTTCACCAGTAGCCAACAGGCTGCCGATGGCCATATCCATCAAGGACGAAGCCGCACCGGGCACAAAGAAAATCTCATTCTCAGTCTTGAATACCTGTTTCAGCAGCCCTTGAGTTTCGTGGTAGATTTCCATCCACTCGGGACCGTAATGGCGTATAACGGGGGTCGCCAGGCTTGCCAGCACATCTTCATCCACATCACCCGGCCCAGGGGTGTACAGCTTGAAGTGTTTAGTCATATCATTCCTCACCGTTCACCCGCACCAGCTCCACATTTGCTAATTGTAGGAACTCGAGGGTGTTCTCGTCGATGCGGTATTCCTGGTCATAAACGATACGCACCACCCCAGAGTTGATCAGCATCTTGGCGCATTGGATGCACGGGAAATGGGTCACGTAGCAGGTGGATCCTTTAGTGCTCACCCCATGCAGCGCAGCCTGGATGATGGCATTGGCTTCTGCATGGATGGTGCGTACACAATGACCCTCCACTATCAGATGACCGGCTTCATCACAATGCGGTAAACCTGCCGGCGAGCCATTGAAACCGGTGGTCAGGATGCGCTTATCCAGCACCATCACTGTACCTACGAAGGCACGGTCACATGTGCTACGCAGGGCTACCACATGTGCAATTTTCATGAAGTAAATATCCCATTCAGGTCGCATACTCTTCCCTCTCTATCGATAAATTGGATGACAATATTGTTGTAATTGTAAGGTGGCATGCGTTGAATTGCAAGAGTGGTGGGATGCCATTATAATCTTCCTATCTCATCTACGATGCCAATTCCATTCCGTCCCATCGCCCGTCTGCTCACCCACACGCTGCACCCTGCTCCAAGGGTTAATCTCTCGGCTGTGGAGACATTCCTCCAAGAAATGGGGCAGGGGGTGTTGATCACTGTTAACCACTATCATGCCCCTGATTTTCATGCATGGTGGTTTGTCATTCTCATCAATGCGGTCGTTCCCGCGAAGATTCACTGGGTGGTGACCTCAGGCTGGACAAATTCTGGTTGGCTCACTGGTTTTACCCATTGGTTATTCCCACGCGGGGCGAGGATGCTTGGCTTTACACCCATGCCTGCCATGCCGCCTGACCCTGCGGAAACAGTGGATCGGGCTGTGGCTGTCATGCGGGTGTTGAAATATGCCCGCCATACCTCCCAACCGGTGATTGGGATGTCACCTGAAGGAAGGGATATCCCTGACGGTGTGTTGGGCACTCTGCCTCCGGGTGTGGGGAGATTCCTGTATTTAATCTGCCATTACTGCCCATACGTCCTGCCTGTAGGTGTATGGAAGGAAAACGGTCGAATTAACCTGAAATTTGGCAGCTTGTACCAGCTGCAGATTCCAGCCGGGCTTTCAGCCCATGAGCGTGACAGGCTGGTGGGGGATATTGTAATGCGCCATATTGCCTTATGCTTGCCCGAGCAATTGCGAGGCGAGTACAAGTAAAGTCATTGCACCTAAAGGGTAACAGATTCGTCTCTCACGGAGAGAAAGAATTACCTGCATCCCTCCTTTAGTCATAATGAAGCTGCTAAGTAAATAAAAACCCTGGGGGCTGAACTGAAAACCCCTAGGGTTTATTTACCATTAGTTTATAAGTATTAATAGATATCAGAAAAATGCTCGACAAAATGCTCGTAGGAATTGCTTGCGATCACCTGCCAGGGTTTCCAGTCGGTGGGCATTTCCTGGAAAAACCTGGCTTCATTCAGCTCCTCATTGCGAACCGTCTGGAGCTGAGCCAATAGCTCAGCATATTCTTGTTGTTCCTGCCGCCAGGCTTGAAGCAGGCTCATGGACTGGCCTTCACCAAGGATGTGCGCATTGCGCTCATCGACCGGCAATGTCCACCAGGGTGAGCCAACCAGTGAGCGTAACTGTAGCATTTCAACCATCTCGTGTTCATACCATGCCACATGATAAAGGATATCTCGCAGGCTCAACTGCCCGGGGACGCGCGGTCGAGAGGTACCAAAAAGGTCAATACCTTTCCATTTTTCAAACCACAGTTGCCGGCCATTTTTCAATGCGTTTAGGAATTCTGCTTTTGTCATAGACTCAATTTTACTATGATTTCCAGTATGACGTATAGAATTATGCTGAAGAGCTGGGGAAGTTTACTCTTTGATCGATCTCAGGTACAGGAAGCTGGTAATAATGCCCCATAGGAAAAGTGCCAGGAATACACCCAGGCAGCTCGGCGCATACTCTTCCACATTTGGCAATGTGATGAAGTATAGGATGATTGCTCCAATTGCCGTGCCCAATCCTACTATGAGGAAGCGCCTGCCTGAAAAAGCATTGACCTTATACCAGAGCTGTGGGTTATCCTGCGTGGAGCGAACCCTAAAGCCGTATAAGCCGTTGGGTGGGATTTTGTGCAGAATGAGTGGGACGGATAAACCTGCCAGGACCAGACCAGCAGAGGTATAGAGCGCTAATAAAGAAACCATACCAATATATTATCTCACTATTTCCTTGCGATCAACAATTCCACCGGCAAGCCCCACATGCTTCTCACCTGGCTCGTCTCAACCCTGAAACCAGCCACCTGGATCATACCTTCGGCATCGATCGGACGGCAGTCCACATAAGTGGGGAAATGCTCGTGAAACCATTCGTATAGTCGAATAATCCGTTCGGGAGGATCACTTTTCAACATCGCGACTACACCTAATCGACCACCAGGCTGGAGTACCCGGTGGCATTCGGCCAGGACGAAGGGGATCTCCGGTGTGTCGAACAGTTCGAGGGTGAAGCTCATGAATAGGGCAGAGAAAGCCTGGTTCGCATAAGGCAACGCAGACCCATCCCCGTTCAGTAGGTGAGCTCGACATTCAAGACCATCTATTGATAGTCTTTCACGAGCAACTTGCAGCATACCTGGAGATAGATCCAAACCATATACCCGCCCTGCATGCCGGCACAGCTCCCGTAAAGCCTTGCCAGTACCGCATCCGATTTCCAAAACAGTTTCTCCTGCCCGAACAGATAACATTTCCAGACCCAAGCGAATGAATTGGGTCTCACTCGAGCCTGCCAGCAGGTCATAGACATGGCTCATGCGGTTGTATGCCCTTTTAGCAGCACTTTTGGATCTTTTCACCCGGCTGATCTGCATGACAAGATGTGGCTCCTATGATAATTATAGTCAACAAATTCTTTAATAATATAACCGCAAGTACATGCTGATAAATGCAGATTTTCATCCAATAGACCACAGATGTACACTGATGAAAAAGATATACCACCAGATATACACGTATAAAGACAGATGATGAAAACTATTTATATCGAGAGTGGAAAGAACTTTGATCTATTCTTATGAAATTATTTATAACTGGTGTAAATAGAAATATTCCTCAGTGTTCTCAGTGAACTCTGTGATGAATTTTGTTCCTTGGCTGAAAGTTGTTTCCTTTAGGCAAATTGCTAACAGCTAATTGTTGCTTATTTCGATCTCCACTCGATTCCGACCGCCACGCTTGGCTTGGTACATGGCAACATCAGCCCGCGCAATAAAACTCGACAGGCTATCCCCGTCCTGATATTCGCCAGCCCCCAGGCTGATGGTCAGGTGTTTGCAATGTGGAAAGCTATGATTATTCACCAGGCTGCGCAGCTTCTCCGCCAAATTGGCTGCCCCTGGCAAGTTGGTATCGGTGAGCAGGAGGATGAGCTCATCTCCACCCCATCTCCCCAGATAGTCGGTGGAGCGCTTGCTGCTGTTCAACAATTTGGCGAGCCTGATCAAGACTGTGTCTCCGGTGTTATGCCCGAAGTTGTCGTTGATCTGCTTGAAGAGATCCACATCGACCATTATCAGAGCTAAAGGATTTTTGGAGCGCTTGGAGCGATTGATGGCATCACCGATCAGTTGCTCCATGAATGAGTGGTTGAATAATCCAGTCATTCCATCTTTGATGGCCATGCTTTTTAATTTTTCGCTGGATCGTTGTGCCTGCAGCTCGTGCTGCATGGTATAGCTTTGCATATATAACACGCAACCTGCCAGCCCCGCATACTGGAGCACAGATAACACTGAAAAAAGCCCATGACTCAAGCCGGTAATATTTACTTCCTGGAATGATCCCAACCGCATGCTGCCAATATCATATAGCAGAAAGATGAGCACGCAAACCCCCAACGTGCCCACTACTTTCTGACGGTCTTCGAAACCAAAAATCATAATGGGGATCAAGAGCGCAAAGCAAAAACCCTGGCGTGCCAGAAGATAATTTAGTGGATGATCCAGGCTACCCAAAGACAGCTCGAGCAAGGTGTAACTCAGGATGATAACCGCAGGGGCATAGGCGAAAAGCGTTTTAGACCACTCCACGCGTCTTGCCCCATTAAATCCAAGGATCAGACAAACCATCAGTACTCCACTGATCAGCAAGCTGAATGGATGACCAAAATCCATCATTATAAGCAAGAACGTTCCAGGAAATGCCAGCAGAAGGCTGATAAAAGATACCCGGTTGATCAGTGCCAAATTTTTCTTCTGGTAGAACGGCATCTCTGGTTTGATGCCCAGCTCGAATATCCAGCCAGCACATGTATGCATCACATCTAGCGTGGATGATAATCGTGCTGAGATTTGCTTCCGCTGGAGCGAGATGTTCAGGTCTTCTGCTGAGATGTAGTGGTTAATATTATTTCTCCATTCCATGCTAAAGGTTTGCAGTTTAGAAGAGATTTGGCCACAGGCTGCGCCATGGTTCCCCGGCATCGTCATGGAGCACTCCCGTGGCCCGCTGGGGAGGATGCAAGAACTATGCTAAGAGGGTCTAGTGTGGGAATAATTAAAGCTATGTGCGAGAAGTATTCGCACATAGCTATCATGGACGATCAATTACATTAAATTATCTATATAGTAATTTATGATGACAATCGCATCTATAAACTACGAACATTGCATTCCCTACATTTGGTTGTTATGCAATTATTCACCATCGATCAACGCCTGGCGCTTACGGCGGTATTCGATCACTGGAGCATCGCCTGGGATGAGCTTTTCCCCTATACGCAGCTCCGAGCGGAATGGTCGCTGTGTGACCACCACTCTCCGGTCCTGCCGCTCGATGAAGATGTTGCTCAGGTTGCTAAAGAAATTGAACAGCTGGCGCACGACGGGAGTTCTCACCGCATGATAGGTGCGCAAGTAAAGCTTGGTATTCTCACCATCGATGGGGGCAAATCCAAGGAACAGGTGGAAAGTATCCCCCAGCCAGTTATGCCAGATATTAGGAAAGCGGAATTGGATTTGGGGGTGATTCTCAGTGGGGGGCATCTCATTTGGTTTACGCGGGGTCTGGCCATGATCAACCTCATTATCAAACCACACGCTGATCATGTCGTGTCTTCCCGGGAATTCATCGACCTTGTAACGCGGACCCTGCACCACAGTCTTGTGGCCGCGCCCAATGGTGCTGGCGTGCACGAAAGGCAGGTGGACCAAATCCAGTTGGTTTTCGATGGCGCGGGAGTAATGTGAATTCCACCAATCGGTGGCAGAGGTGTAGACCAGTTTTGGATCGCGCATATAGTCAAAGTCGGGTAGGGAAGGATATTCGTCGCGTGGCTTGCCCCACCAGATGTAGATCAGACCATGCAGCTCTCGCGCCGGGTAGATCTTGGCTTTGAGGACTATGGGCACTTCAGCGTTGCGTCCGTTGGCAGGGATAAGTGTGCAACGACCAGTGGAGTCGAACTCGAAGCCATGGAAGGGACATTGGATGCAATCACCCACCACTTTGCCGGCACTGAAGGTCACACCGCGATGGGGGCACTGGTCGACAGCACAGGCGATCCTCCCCTGTGAGTCGCGCCAGAAGACTATTTTCTCGCCCAGGCGGGTCACACCTACGGGTCTGCCTTTGCGGACTTCTTTAGAATCGAGAACGACGTACCATTGGTTGGGGATCATTAAGGGGCTCCGGTGAATGAAGGGATGAGGTAATTATAATCGTGGAGGCTTTGATAGGGCTCGAGGATATGTATTGAAAAGCAATTGAGCCGATTAAATCTTTTTATCGAATAGTCAGCACCTCTCCCAACTTCCCGAAATTATGTCCGATTTGGAGGATTTAATATACTAAGGAGGTGAGGGGGCTTGACTAGACATAAAATTGTTGTATAGTAAGAATAAGGACATGCAGGTCGGGATTTTTACGAATCTACGGAGGGAGGTTTAGATGATGTCTTCTGCATCTATTATGGGATATGCAACTATGGCAGTGGGTCAACCGCTTTCTCCATTTATGTATGATCCACCGATATTGGGAACGAACGATGTCAGGGTGTCGGTCACTCACTGCGGTATATGTCACACGGACATCCAGGCTATTGATGAGTTCTATGATATAGACTACAAGTATCCGTTTGTTCCTGGCCATGAAATTGTCGGATATGTTTCACAAGTGGGCAGCGCAGTATCCAACCTGAAAGAAGGCGATCGGGTGGGCATTGGGTGGCAGGGTCGCTCGTGCATGAAATGCGAGTGGTGCTTGAAGGGTGAGGAACAGCTGTGCCTAGATATCGTCGATTCAGCAACATGGTACCCCTATGGGGGCTTCTCAACATCTGTTCTGGTGGACCATCGTTTTGCATATCCACTTCCAGAAGCCATGCCATCTGAAGTGGCGGCAGTGCTCATGTGCGCCGGGATAACGGTTTACGCCCCATTAAGTGCATACTCAGGGCAGCCCTCGCAGAAGTTAGCCATTATGGGTGTAGGAGGATTAGGTCATCTAGCAATCCAGTTTGCCCACGCGCTCAATTACGAAGTAACCGTCTTTTCTTCCTCGCCAGATAAGCAGGAACGGGCACTTGCATGGGGTGCCGATGCCTTTATCGTTTCGAGTGATCGAGCTGGATTTCGGAAACACATTTTCTACTTTGACCTTGTGCTATGCACCGCGACGGGTCAGATCGATTGGAATATACTACTAAATATCCCGAAGAAGGCAGGGAGAGTTGTCCTGGTCAGCTTCCCAGACATATCAATGAACCCAACAGACTTGGTGGCGCATAATTTGTCAATCACAGGATCATTTTTAGGAAACCGGGACACCATGCGGGAGATGCTGGCATTCGCACTGGCGAATCATATAAAACCCATGGTTGAGATCATGCCCATGGCGCAAATAAACCAGGCAATACAACGGGTAAGGGAGAATAAGGCGCGCTACCGGATTGTCTTAGTGAATGAAGGTACTAATGGATGAAAAGACCCAGACCTAACCTGGACGCACCTGGAATCTACCTACCTGTGAGTCAATAAAGTCAGATTTTTCCTAGGTGCATGTGTAGGAATGGCGCTCAGGTAATTCTTCAATATAACCAATCCAATATCCGATGCCACAAGCCCATCAATGGCAGGAACCAGGGTTTGCCGTTGTATAAACCCATTGGTGCGTTCGGGAAAGGATAGGCATTGTAAGGCAGCTCTGTAACCCTACCGTCCACAATAGCATCTGCCATTCGCACACCGAGGTAAGTGCCGAGCGCCACGCCATGACCCGCAAAGCCAAGGGCGTAGTAAATGCCCTCCAGTTGACCCGCATGCGGCATCTGGTCGAAGGCGAAATCCAGTGTCCCACCCCAGGCATACTCCACTTCCGCATCCTTTAATTGAGGAAAAACATGGACCATCTCTTTATGTAGGATGTCAGCGCTTGAGCGAATGGTAGCGTCCGTCTCAGGGAAGAAAGCTGCCCGTCCACCGAAAACCATCCGGTTATCAGCCGAGAAACGGAAGTAATTGAGAAAGTGCTTGTAATCGAATACCATCCGACTATGGGGGATAAGCTGGCGAGCCAGGCTTTCAGGCAGGCTCTGGGTGGCAATGATGAAGGAGCCTATCGGGATGATGCGACGTCGTAATTGGGGTGTGGCTGCTCCGGTGTAGCCTCCCGTGGTCACCAGGACTTGCCCGGCTAGCAGGTCTCCACGTTGTGTCTTGAGCCTGTAACCGCCGGCGATTTTCTCGATCTGGAGCAACCGGGCGTGAGGGTAAAGCACCGCTCCAGCCCTTTCAGCCGCGTTCGCCAACCCAATCACATACTGGGCCGGGTTTAGCCCCCCACTGATCTCGTCCACGAGACCGCCATAATATACATCCGAGTCAATCTCACTCTGGAGCTCACTTCTGGGGATTGGGCGAGTTTCATGATTGAAATGCTGAGCGTACCACTCAGCCTCGCGCTTGAGTGCTTCATAGTGGGCAGGTTTATTTGCTACCAGCAGGTGACCAGTGCGTGCGAATCCACAGTCAATCTGCTCCTGGTTGACAATCTGCTCCACCGTTGTGAGTGAGGCAAGTGAATCATCGAATAACTGGCGGGTCAGGTCGCGACCGTACCTGGCTTCGACCACCTCGGCATCCAGCTTGAGACCTGTGAGAGCCATACCGCCATTGCGCGAGCTTGCTCCCCATCCAATCGTCTCTGCTTCCAGCACAGCCACGCTCACCCCACGTCTCGCCAGTTGGCGTGCAGCTGCCAACCCAGGGATGCCTGCCCCAACTACAACCATGTCCACTTTCGGTAGCAGGGGGGTCAGGTCCTCACTCGTTGGCATTTCTGTTGTATCGTGCCAAAAAACCTTTTCTTTTATGGTCATCCCTGATTCTCCTCCGGAAAATATGATCCCTAATTCCATCTCAAATAAATAATCCTAGATGGAATATCTTGATTGTGAAACACACCACACATATTCTACATGACAAACATCTGGATGGCAAAATTACAGTTTATGGGCAGATTCCCAGAGTTTATCCGCGTAACCCATGATCACATCCAGCATCGCCAACTTGGAGTGCCATTCAGCCGGGATATCCTCTTCGCCATAATACGCCCCCGCCAGCTGCCCATAGATAGCAGCTGTGGTATCAGCGTCATCACCCAAATTGGTTGCCATCAAGACACCCTCCCTGAATGAGGTGGAATGGTGGAATGCCCGCAAGGCAGCTTCCATCCCGCGTACAACGTACCCACTGCCCTGAATATAGGGAGGCTCTTTTTGCGCGAAAGACCCATTGGCTATTTCCAAAATGCCAGGCTCGAGCTGTGTGAGTATTTCAGACGTTTCCGCATCTACGAATTCCCATATTTTGGGTGGTACTAACAACACCTCCTTGGACTGCCCATGCAATGCCCCCCAGAGCAGGGCACCATAATAGCGGCAGGCATCCACAGCGTGCAGGCTGCCATGGGTGGTGCGGGAGGAATCAGCGCATTTTTCGAGAACGAGCTCCGGGTGAAGGGCATAGAACATGGGCACAGGCGCCAGGCGCATCAGTGAACCGCTGCCTGCTGTATGGCAAGCATCAGGCCCGGGATAGGGTTCACGGGTACGTTCGAAGCGGTGCAATGCGTTACAAGTGGTGATGCCGATATCAAAACAACGACCATTGGAAGAAAGGTAACCCGAGCGGTACCAACGAAGGTAGCGCTCAAGCTGGTCGATCGGATCAAATTCTCCTTTTTCAACCAGGCTTTCAGCCAGGCAGAGTGCCATTGAGGTGTCATCGGTCCACTCACCAGCTGCAAGGTTGAACTTGCCTCCACCAACCATATCGGTCAGTGGGGTGAAGCTGCCCGGTGGCATGAACTCAACCGTCGTACCCAGTGCATCTCCTACGGCCAAACCAAGCAGGCAGCCGCGGTAGCGGGGAAGGGATAATGGAGGACTTAATTCTTCTTGCAAATTACTGCAACCTTTCAAGGTTAAGAGCGTTAATAATATAGCTGGTTTACGCAATAGTAGGATAAGGAGAAAGATTATGGTGCCCGAATCAAAAAAACTTTATCGTAGCCGCAATAACCGTATGATTGCCGGTGTATGTTCCGGACTCGCAGAATTCTTTGGGATTGACACAACCGTTGTCCGTTTGGTGTTCGCTGCTGGAGCATTACTTGGGTTCGGCTCGTTCATCCTCGTCTATCTGGTCATGTTCGTTGTCGTGCCAGAAGAACCCATATAACAGCCCTTATCTGTTTTTACGTAACATTCGCATCCCATTCAGCGTCACGAGCAAAGACGCGCCCATATCAGCAAATACTGCCATCCAGAGCGTCGCCCAACCAGGTAAGGTCAACAGCAGGAAGGCTGCCTTAAGTGCCAGGCTGAAGGCGATGTTCTGTTTAATGATCGTCTGGGTTCGACGGGCGGTGTGAACTGCGTCAGGCAGTCGGGTCAGGTCATCCTGCATCAACACTACATCGGCAGTTTCCATGGCTTGGGCTGTGCCTGCCCCTCCCATGGCAATGCCTACGTTGGCGGCTGCCAAAGCCGGGGCATCATTCACCCCATCTCCAACCATCACTACTCGCCCATACCTGGCTTGCAAGGCACGCACTGCATCCAGCTTATCCTCAGGCAAGAGGCTTGCCCATATCTCATCCAGGCTTCCTAATGAGATGGCGACCTTGTCAGCCACTGATGGATTATCCCCGGTCAACATGACCGTATGGATATGTGAATCGATGGCTTTCAGCTGCCGTAGTGCCTCAGCACTTGTAGGGCGGGCAGTGTCGGCTACGCTCACAAAACCAAGCAGGTAATCATCTTTCCCAACCAGCATCACCGTTTGACCTTCGTCCACGGCAGTTTGGATATCTGCATGTAATTCCTTGTCAAGTAAATCATCCCGGGTATGGAACAAGTCATGACTGCCTACCAGGATGCGGCTGCCATTGGAGAATCCCTGCACACCCTGCCCCGCCAGGGATTGTACCGATTCTGCTGCCGGGTAAGAGTGAGTGAGCTGCCGGGCTTTGGCTTCAGCCATAATGGCTTGAGCCAGTGGGTGCTCGGACCGGCTTTCCACAGTGGCTGCCAGCGCCAACATATCATCACAAGCCGGGCAACGCCATGCGTCTGGCACGCAATCCACCGACCTGGTTTGGGTGACGCTAGGGTGACCGGTGGTGAGTGTACCAGTCTTGTCAAATGCAAACAGGCGTGCCCGAGCCAGTACATCCAGAAAGGCGCCTCCCTTGACCAGCACCCCGCGGCTTGCCAGGGAAGTCAGCGAGCTCACCAGGGTGACCGGAGTGCTGATGACCAGCGCACATGGGCAGGCGACAATCAGCAACGCCAATGCCCGGTATAGCCAACCATGAACCCCATTCGAATCCAAAAATGGGGCATGAAAGAACAGAGGTGGAATAATTGCCACGAATGCTGCCAGGAAGACGACTGCCGGGGTATACCAGGCCGCGAACCGGTCGATAAATCGCTCGATTGGTGCACGCTTGGCCTGGGCTTGTTCTACAAGGTGAACGATGCGACTGATGGTCGAATTGGTTGACAGCTGGGAGACCGAAACCTCGAGGGCGGAATCACCGTTCAGGGTACCAGCATAAACCTTATCACCGGGGGCTTTGCTGACCGGGATGGATTCACCGGTGATGGGAGCTTGATTAACCAGCGAGATGCCGCTGGTGACGTGACCATCGACTGGGATGCGCTCACCTGGCCGTACAATGACTCGCTCGCCGATGGAGACCTGATCGACAGGCAGGGTGAGCTCATGCTCACCACAAGTGGGACAGGGACCGCCTGTGTAACCCTCTTGCCCCATATGCTCATCACAATCGATGCATGCACGCATCACATGGGCTACTTCGGGTTTCAGAGCCAGCAGGTTGTGGAGTGAGTTGCGTGCCCGTTCAGCCGTGTATCCTTCGAGACCTTCACCAATTGCAAATAACATGATCACCGTGGAGGCTTCGCCCGTCTCTCCAATCAGCAGGGCGCCTAAAGTAGCAATGATCATCAACAGGTCAATCGTGATTTGCCTGCCGATAATAAGTGCCCTCAAACCTCGGTTGGCAATTGGGTATCCTGCCAGGCATGCTGCTGCCAGTTGCAGACCAATATTGACTCCCTGATTGAGGACAGACCCTTGGAACAATGAAAACGGGATGGACAGAAAGAGCAGGATGACACCCAGCAATGCCAGCCGGGTCTGCCTGGATGCATAAAGGTAACCAAGAAATCCCGGAAGCTTCAATTTATAGGCTTCAGTTTGTGATACCTTCCGTGCGGATTCTTTCTCCCCCGACAGACCAGGGATCTTTGCCTTATAACCCAGGGCTTCCACGCGCTGGATGAGGTCCTGGGGATTAAATGTGCCGTGTGCTTCGAGTAACCCGGTGGTGTAGTTGACATTTACCTGGTCGACCCCCTGAATCTGTGCCAGGCTGCGTTCCAGGCTTAAGGCACAATCGGCACAGTCCATCCCTTGAATGGTATATTTTACTTCTTGTGGATTCGCTTGCATTAATAATAAACCTTCCAACCAGCAATCGCCAATAAAATCGCGCGCATCAGCCAGGCATCTTCATGTGCCCGCCGATAAGCGATGATCTCAATATCGATCCCTAACAAGTGTGCTGCCTCTTCAAGTGTATAACTCAGCAGTGTACCGCTATGGGGATCGCGTACGTTTCTGTAACGGGAAAACAAGTCCATCAAATTAAAGAAATTATCTGTATCCAGTACCCAGCGATTGTGGTTATTTTGATATGAATTTTGTAGTGCTAGCAACTCGCTGTAGGGGTTATAAACACATACGATCTTCTTAAGCAGAAGCTCCTCGATCTCGGGTAGGATCTCTGCCCACTTCGGAGCAGAATCGACCATCTCGTCGGTGATGCCGTGTACCTGGGTGGCATCCGGGCGGATGTGTCGTTTGGGTTTAACCAGCGCATCCATTAGCGGTTTACCTGCGCTATCCAGGATGGCAATCTCAACCACTTCCGACAGCTCGGCTGCACCAGTGGTCTTGCTATGCAGGAACAATGGTCTACGTTGGAGTAAGTTGCGGGCTTCGAGTTGTGCTTCTAGTAAGCTCATAAGAAATCAAGTAATTAGTGACTAATTATTAGTTACTTGTAATTAGTTATCACAGATTTCAGATACATTTCATGACCGATAATTTTCTTAGCACACCTTAAATCATACACTTACAGCTATATGATGCAACAGTGCCCGGGTTAGCAGACAGTCATCAACCGCACGGTGCGCATTAGTCAATCTGATTCCACATTGCCTCCCGGCTATTTCTAATGATTGGTAGCGGAAAGACTTATGGTAGGGATCCCAATCACCATAAAACCGGGCATACAGCTTCATGATATCGAAGAAATTAGCATCAGGTAATGCCCAGGTCATCCAGGAGCGGTTGTGCGACTGCTTGATCAAACGCAGGTCAAACTCAACATTATACACCCCAATTTTCCTACCCAATAGCACTGCCTCTGCCTGTGGCCAGACCTGCTCCCAGGTGGGAGCACCGGCAAGCATCTCGTAGGTGATCCCATGCACACGTCCCGCGGCTGGGTCGATCTTGCCTCGCGGTCGGATCAGCTGGTCAAAAAGCACTTCTTCTTGATCATCAATAATGCCAATCTCAATCACCTCCGCAGAGAGATGCATCCCGGTGGTCTCTGTATCGAGATATACCGGGTTGGTCTCAAGCAGAACCCTGGCTTCCTGGATGGCATTTCTGCGATAGCTGGTTTCCATCGATGAACTAATCTTATTCATAGAAGGTTAACCGAATACCAGCGGAGGTTGGAGCTCTCGCATGGTTTTATTAGCCAGAAGATCTTTCAAGCGCGTATGTTCAGCATAAATGCCATGATATGATTCAGGCAGCTCAGCTGCGATGCGGCACATGATCTCCTCGGTAAAATCGGCAAGTTGTTTGTCACGCGTCTTCGACTCTAGTGGGGGGAGGGTGAAGGTTGGGCCAATTCTGACTGTCACCTGAAGTCGTTTCAATTGCTTCAGGCGTTCCAGAAATTCTTTATCCCCACTGCCTGTGATACCCACTGGCAGGATGGGTAAGCTGGCCTTGGCAGCGATGTAACTGGCACCATCCCATCCCTGGATTAGCGAAGTGGTCGGGCTACGAGTACCCTCAGGGGCAATGACTGCGATACCACCCTGTTTGATCCGCCGTAGCACCTCACGCATGGCGTTCAGGTCAGCATTATAGCGATCCACGAAGATGCCATTGACCGCCTGTGCTAGCAGGCGCGACCAGGTATGCTCTTTATATTTTTCCGCCACCAGCATGATGATGTCCCTGCGATTGAGCAGGTAATATACGAAAGCAGGGTCCAATCGACCGATGTGGTTGGAAACAGCAATAAAAGTGGTACCGTTTGGGGGAAAGTTTTCCACCCCATATACAGTAACGCGAGCGATGACGCGCAGGATCGCTCGCAGGAGAAATGTAACCAGGGAATACAGCATCGATTAATTTTACCGCAATATATATGTAGGGGCAGGACGTGACCTGCCACTGCTACCGACAGGTTTGTAAGGTGATTAA
Organism: uncultured Anaerolineaceae bacterium; assembly: GCA_964642565.1. Taxonomy (GTDB): domain Bacteria; phylum Chloroflexota; class Anaerolineae; order Anaerolineales; family UBA4823; genus FEB-25. Next base: position 9,112 of record CAZXPK010000017.1, on the reverse strand, counting down.
GTGTGGGATGTAATTGAATTTCCAAGGATAAAACCCGTCTCTATGGTTCTGAAACCTAACAAACGGGTTTAGTTATACCAACGGGTGATCTCCAATCAGCAGAGATTATGGGGAGTATGAATTGCGGTATGATTCATTCAGGTTATTTTTGATATAACATGCACCTTTGGTAGATATTTGAAAATTGTATGGAGGCGCGGAAAATTTGATGACCAATGATAATCCCCAAAACCAATGGGACGAAGAGACCTCCAAACACTACCTCGACTATGGGCGCTACTTCGTGCCCGCCCGCGAGCAGCAGATGCGTATCATGGTCGATCTGCTCAAGGGCCTTCGTCTACCCAGCCTGATTATCGAGCTATGCTGTGGGGAGGGGTTATTGGCTGAAATGCTGCTGGTTGAACTCTCCAGCTCAAATTATTGGGGGATGGATGGCTCGGCTATGATGCTTGAAAAGGCAGGGGAAAGGCTCTCTCGCTTTGGCCGCAGGGTCAAGCTGACCAACTTCGATTTGGCAGACAGGTCCTGGCGCAGGCTGGAGCAGCCTGTTCAAGCTGTAGTCTCTTCGCTTGCCATCCACCATCTGGATGGGGAAGGGAAACAGCTGCTGTTCCAGGATGTTTACAGCATGCTTGCAAAGGGAGGTGCATTCATTATCAGTGATATAGTGGACTCTGCCATAATGCCTGGCCGGAACGTGGCTGCGGATGCCTGGGATGAGGTGGTGCGTCAGCGATCCCTTGAGCTGGATGGCACCACTGCCGGTTTGGATTTCTTCCTGTGTGAAGGCTGGAACACCTTTCGTTATCTCGACCCGGATGACATTGACCATCCCAGCCAGCTATTCGACCAGCTGAAATGGCTGGAGCAGGCGGGTTTCATAGGCATCGATGTGCATTTCATGCAAGCCGGTCATGCCTTGTTCAGCGGGTGGAAGTAGATCTATTAAAAATTCGCATTACTGGGGGATGATTTCCCCATCATGAATGACCATCTTCACCTGGGTGAGGGCTGACAGCTCATTCAGCGGATCGCCATTGATAATGAGGATATCCGCCTGCTTGTCCACCTCCAGGGTGCCGAGCTCAGCTTCCAGGCTGCACACGTGGGCGGCGTTGCGGGTGGCTGCCACGATGATTTGCATGGGGGTCATACCTGCCTCACTCATGCGGGTGATTTCGTGCATTGGCATACCCAGGTCAAAATGGTCAAAATTGTTCTGGGGGATAAAGGTGTAATCATTTCCCAGGGCGATCTTCACCCCTGCTTTAACGAACCTGCCCAGATTGTCGGATGATCCTTTGAGTCCATCGTAGGCTTCAAATACCGTGAGTGTAGGTACCACGTAGATATCTTGCTCGACGATCTGTTTAATTTGTGATTGGAGGATAAAATCATTCGGGATGTGAGCTAGGTCATCCACACCTGCTGCCAATAATGGTTCCAGGAACTTGACCTCGGTGATGTGGGCAGTCACCAGCCTGCCGCGTTCATGCGCCGCCTCGACGATGGCTGAAAGTCTCTCAGATGAGAAATTTGGGAGATTAGTCACTCCTGCGTAGCCTGATTCCATCGCCAATTTGATCACATCAACACCGGCGTCCAATTCCATATTTACCTGCTTTCGGGCATCCTCAGCAGAAGTCAATTCGAGCTGCCCATAACCACCTGGAACCGAAAGCATGTACCCCGTTGATACCAGGCGGGCATATTGGGGTGAAATAGCCCATTGATCACGCAGTGCCACCAAACGGGTGAGCTGACCCGAGCCGGAAATGATCCCCTCATCGCGTATGGTCGTCACACCAGCCTGTGCCCAGGTTTCCAGCCTGGTTTCGTCATAGGCATCATGGACATGGGCGTTAATGAAACCGGGCAAAATGGTTGCCCCGCCCAGGTCGATCACTTGCACTCCAGAAGGGATAGCCACCTGAGAGGTAGGACCCACGGCCAGGATGCGGTCACCCCCCATCACTAATGTGGCACTGGTGATGGGTTCAGCGCCGGTGCCATCGATCAAGGTGCCGTTGATGAGCGCCAGGGTCGCTTGGGAGAGGTCAGGAGTGGATGTGGAAGCCGTGTTCGCACAGGCTGAGATCATAATGCTTAGGAATAAACACAAAACAATCCACGGTTTCATTGGGGTCTCCTTATGGAGTAGGAAGAGGGCTTTCAGAGCGGATGGCTTCTAAAAAATTGATCAGCAATTCAGTCAGCTGACTGCCATACTCGGTGTTGAACAGATTGGTTCCATGAGTTGAGGCTTGATAAACCTGGACCAGCTTAGGTTCAGGGGCCAACTCAGATATTATTTTCATGTCGATCACGACTGCCGGAGCTTCATCCCAGCATAAACCAATACTTTGGGTAGGGTCAGCTGCTGCACATCGTAAGCGCTGACTTGGTTTGGCTCACCATTGCTCATCACACTGGCAATCACACCCAAACCTGCCAGATCATGATCCAATGCCGCCCGTATGCACGCTGTACCACCCATGCTGGCCCCAATGCATACGATTCGCTCATACCCTCGGTCCTGAAGGAATTGGATCGCAGCGTAGACATCATAGGGTAATGTATTGTATACCGGGTTACCTTCAGATTTACCCCTGCCGCGGAAGTCAAAGGTGAGGGCTGTAAAATCTCGTTCTGCCAGTAATTGAGCGAATGGCTGCCAGGATTGCTGGTCCACATCCGGCATGCCCATGTGTGCCAGGATCACAGCCAGTTCTCATTCCCCAAACAAAGTGCCTGACAGCTTGATATCATCCTGGGTGGTGAAATTGACGAGCTCGATATTAACGTCAGGAGTGGCAGTGGGGGGGATGGGGGAAGCTGTGAGCGTGAGGGACGGCTGCGGGGTTTTGCTAGGCATGACTAATGGGTTCAATGGCTTGCCGGATATGGTGGGTGTAGTCACGAGGATGTCTGTTTGTAATGGGGCTGATCCAGTCTGGGTATCGGGTTTCTGAGGGGTGCAGGCAGACAAAGACAGTGCTGTTATAAGAATTATCGCAAATATCTCTTTCATAAATTCCCATCCTTGGAGACGGTTTCGAACAAGTGAGAGTGTCTATATCTATACCACTAGATCGAGCCTCAGGTTCTACAAGAATATGATTAAATTCACAATCAGGCGTCTGTAGTATTATTGAAGGAAGTGAGCATGGGAAGATTTTTTCCATGCATCATTTGAGGAAGGGATATTCAATGAATGCCCAGCAAGAATTTATCATCGATGCTACCACTCACGCTGAGATCATTCACAGCCTCGCACAGAAATTGAACGCTTGCTACGTTTTCCCCGACGTCGCTGAGCAAATCGCGATAAGCCTTAATAAACACCTGGAGGATGGCGATTACACCGGAATCTCCGAGGGTGAACTATTCGCCTTAGCTCTCACTAGGCATATGCAGGAAGTAAATCACGATGAACACCTGTGGGTCAGGTGGCATCCAGAAACCTTACCTGAAGATGAGGGTCCATTACGCCTGAATGAAGATTGGCAAGAACAACAGCAGCTTGAAGCCAGGCTGGATAATTATGGAATATATATAAGCTGGATAGGTTACCCGGCAATGTGGGTTATATCGATATCCATTATTTCCACCGACCTGGTTGGGGAGGCAATACGGCCATCGCCGCAATGGACTTTTTAGCTCATACACAGGCTATGATCATCGATCTACGCCAATGCACGGGGGTTTTTTCGGGCAAGATTGTATTGATCTGCAGCTACCTGTTTAGTGAAGAACCGATTCACCTGGTTAGTTTTTACTGGGGGAATGAGGACACCACTCAACAATATTGGACTCTGCCTTATGTTCCTGGCAAGCGTTTCGTCGATAAGCCTGTTTATGTGCTTACCAGCGACGTTACATTCTCTAGTGGTGAGATGTTTGCATTTATCCTTCAGAACCGTCAGCGTGCCACCCTGATCGGTGAAAAAACGGACGGGGGCGCTCACGCGGGTGCTTCTTACCGTTTGCATACGCATTTTGAAGTTTTCATCCCCATTGGACTCTCGATAGACCCCCTAACCGGCACAAATTGGGAAGGCAGCGGTGTCATCCCGGATATTATAGTCCCGCAAGAGCAGGCATTTAAAGTCGCATACCGAATGGCGCTTGAGTCAATCCTGGCGAGGCAGGGTGAATCACCATCAGGGCCATTCGGGGCTTTGGTTAAAGAAGCCCAACAGGCTCTACAGAGTTTATTGGATTAAATAAGCGATTCCCCAAACCAGCCATTCTCAGAGTTCAGTTTTATTCAGCAATACCGCTTGCTTTAATCTGTGAGCGCAGGTAATCGCGTTCCGCGAGCTTGCGCGCCACCTTATATTGTAGATCAGCTGCCATCTCACGTAACAGGTCACGTCCCTGGTGCCTCGCCAGCTTGACTTCCAGGCTCAGCTTGACAATTGGCAGGTTGCTCAGCTGGATGATCTTCTGCCGCACTGCCTTCAATTTTTGCTCGGTATGCTCGAGCTCTGATGAAGGGTCATTATGAGGCTTAGCTGGATGCAACGATGTCTGTATTAAATCCACCCCATACGGGATGCCCATGCCTGCCAGTTTCATTAATGCGGGCAGGTCCCCTGCGTTATATGCCCGGTTGATTTCAGTCATCTGCTCATTTGACGAGGCACGGTCAGCATCATTGCGCGCCAGGTCTGGGTGATAGCGGCGCGCCAGTTTGCGATACAGCACTTTGATATCTGGGAGATTCGCCTCAGGTGAGGCGGTTGGGTTGTCTATGGTCCCGTGGATTGCTTTCCGATGGGCTAGTCCCAATGGAGGCAGGCTGCTCAGGTCAGGCGGACGAGATGGTTGGGGTGCTCCTTCCAGGTAGCGCATCAGGTCTGTGCCAAATAAACGTTCCTCTCGGATGTGTCTCAGCTTTGCATCCATTGAAGTAGTTTCAGCGTTCAGATCACTAAGCTGGTCAAGCAAGCTGCCCAGACGGGTATCCACCTGGGTTTCGAACGTCCGTAGCTGCTTAGTCAGCTCGTCCAGCTCAGCTTCAGCGGTTTGAAGCTCATGCTTAGCAGCTTTTAGTTCCTGGTCTATACGGTAATTCATACTATAAATTATACAACCAGCTTATTTCCTTCAGCTATATTCTTGTAAAATCCAAATTTCTGACTATAATTCGGACATATTTAACCGGTCGCCAAACCAATTCGTCCAGGAGGAAGAGCCATGCAGACCATACGGAAGATCTTAAGTGAAAAGGGACCTGAGATCTGGAGTACCTCGCCAGGCGCTACTGTTTACGAAGCCCTCCAGCTCATGGCAGAAAAAGATGTTGGAGCATTGCCGGTGTTGGACCAAGGAAAGCTGGTAGGGATCTTCTCTGAACGCGACTATGCCCGTAAGGTTATCTTGTTGGGGAAATCATCCAGGAAGACCTTTGTAAGAGAGATCATGACACCGCATGTGATCTATGCCACTCCCGATATGACCAATGATCAAGGTTTGGCGCTCATGTCTGCCAAACGTATTCGCCACCTTCCGGTGGTTGAAGGCGAGGATATGGTGGGAATGATCTCGATTGGTGACCTGGTGCGCTCGATCATCTCGGAGCAGAAGGAGATGATCTCCCAGCTTGAACAATACATCTTGCACTACACCAGTATTACTTGAGCTTATCCACTCCCCCAAACAGTTCTTATAGTGGGTGAAGTATTTATGGTCTCATAAAATTCAACGAATATATGGTGATCCCTTTTTTCTGGACACTTTTAGGGAGAATTAGGGGTACTCATCGCCCTGGCATGTATGCTTGGTTATCGTAATGAAAAAGAATATCGTCTGCTGGCATGGTTCAAAGAGGATACAGTATAGATAAAACATGCCTCCAAAACTTGGGAATTTCTTTCCCCACAATTCTGTAACGAATGTATTGTAGAAGTGTTAGCCACATAACAAGGTATCTAGCTAATTCTACGGCAGGTGGTGGGTTATGGCAGTGGACATCGATATCAGGCAAGTCACCTCCCGAGGTGAGCGGGCTGCTTTCGTCAAATTTCCATGGCGCGTATATAAGGGTGATCCTAATTGGGTGCCACCCCTGATATCTGACCAGCTCGAGAACCTGGATCCCACAAAAAATACATTTTTCACCCAGGCAGAGGTGGTCCTTTTTACTGCCCAGAGCAAAAGGGAGAGTGTTGGCACGATCGCTGCCTTTGTTGATCACCGGCTCATCGAAAACACCGGTGAGCAGGTGGGGGGCTTCGGCTTTTTTGAGTTAATCAACGATTATGATGTAGCCAAAGCTTTGCTCGATGCCGCCTGTGAATGGGTACGGGCACGCGGTATGCCTCTCATGCGTGGTCCGACCAACTTCACCGAGAATGACAACCCGGGTGTGCTTATCGAAGGCGTAAACTGTCCGCCTGTAATGTTGGAAGCCCATACACCTCCTTATTACAAGGATTTCCTGGAGCAATATGGGTTCGAGAAAGACCACGACCTGTACGCCTGGCGTGCTTTTCGTTCACAGATTGGTGAAGAGCTCAAGAATATCCCACCTGACCTTGCCCGGGTGGCTGAGATGGCGCGCAAGGCAGCCAAAGTCACTATTCGCAAAATTCGCATGGACCATTGGGATGAAGAGATTGACATAGCTATTTCCCTCTTCAACGCCACACTGAAGAATCTCCCGGGTTTCAACCCAATGACAAAATCAGACTTTCAACGCCTGGCGGGTCGGATGCGTGCATTTGTCGATCCCGACCTGGCCCTCTTCGCTGAGGCGGAAGGCAAGCCCATCGGCTTTTGCGTCGCCATTCCAGACGTTAATCAGGTGCTCATTCACCTGAATGGCAGGCTATTCCCCTTTAATTGGATCAGGGTCAACCACCTGATCCGAAAGATTGACGTTGCCTCTTTCAAGCTCATGGGCTTGTTGGAAGAATATCGCCATCGTGGGATCGACGCCATCCTTTACCTGGAAGCAGTAAAAGCCATCTTTGATAAGGGGTACGCCTGGATGGATGGATCGATCACTTCTGAATATAACCCGGCGATAAACCTGCTTGCCAACCGTTTGGGAGCAGAACGCTACAAGCTCTATCGCCTCTACCAGATAAAACTTTAGTCCCAGATCGGGCATCGATATGCTAAATACACACATGACCATGGCGGAAGCCTTTCAGCAGGTGGCGGAACCTCGTCGCAGGCAAGTCGCGCTTGTGTGCGGTGAGCTGCACTACACTTATGGTGACCTGCTGGATCGCACTCACCGCCTGGCCTGGGGATTAAACAATCTGGGGATCCGCAAGGGCGATCGCGTGGCGGCTTTTCTCTCCCCCGGAGCTGATTATGCCTGTTTATTCTTTGCCCTGGCCGAGATTGGCGTGGTTTTTATTCCACTGAACCCCCAGCTGCGTCCCCGCAGCCTAAACCAGGTGCTGCAAGACGCCGACCCGGTGATGCTGGTGGTGGAGCCTTCCCTTGAGGAAGGCTCATTCACGCCTCCACCCAGCTTGAAGCACATCATTCTCACTGCTGGGGAAGGGGGTTCAAATCCAACCCTGGATGACCTGGCAGCTAATGTACCTGGAAAAAGCAGCATAGCAAGCGGCAAGCTGGAGTCATTAAATGCCATACCTCCGTCGGGGGTGTCACCTGAAGACCTGCTGGCTTTACTCTACACCTCCGGGACTACCGGGGTGCCCAAAGGCACCATGCACAGCCATCGCAGCCTGATTACACCCGTTATTGCCAGCCTTAAGGTCCGTGAGCTGTGGCTGCATCGGCCGAACCTCAAGACCATTGGACAGACGGCTAAAGCCCTTGCTCGCTATAAAACCCGCCTGCTCAGGGCGGCTGGTCACCCGCAGATATTCTTATCTACAGTTGGTTGGCATTCCATCACTGGGGTGGAGCTGATGTTGCAGGCTCTGCTGATGGGAGACCAGATTGTGGTCATGCCGCGCTTCCATCCCCGCCTGGCAATGGAGCTCGTGCAGCAGGAAAAGGTGACCATTCTGATCGCCATCCCAACTGCCTTCCAGGTGATGCTGAGTCTGGAAGATTTCCACAAGTATGACACTTCCACATTGCTCATCTGCGGTACGGGCTCCATGGCCTGCCCGCCCAACCTGGCACGCCAGATCCAGGAGCGTTTTGGTTGCGCAGTGCACATTGGTTTTGGTGCAACGGAAACCGCTGGAGGGATTGCCATCCCGAGCATCGCAGATTCAAACGAGCTCCAGGCGACTACGGTAGGGCGCCCGCTGTCCGGTGTAGAGGTGAAGATCCTGGATGAAGCACGGCATGAGCTCCCGGTAGGGCAGGTGGGTGAGCTGGTCTGCCGCGGCGATTCGATCATGTTGGGTTATTATGGTCATCCTGATGCCACCTCAGAAGTCATCGACAAGGAGGGCTGGTATTCCACCGGCGACCTGGCTAAATTGGATGCCGAAGGATACCTGCATATCGTGGGTCGCAAAAAGGATATGATCATCCGCGGTGGGCAGAATATTTACCCGGTGGAAATTGAGACCTACCTGACCAGTCATCCGAATATTCAGGAAGCGGCGGTGGTGGGGGTGCCCTCTGCTTTGAGTGGGGAGGAAGCCTGGGCATTTATCATCTTGAAGCCTGGCGCAGCGATGAACGCACAGCAGGTACTCGACTACTGCCGGGCAGAGCTGGAGGCCTATAAAATCCCCAACCAGGTGCGCTTTGTAACAGATTTCCCGCGAACGGAAACGGGCAAACCTCAGAAGTATCGATTACAATCAGATATCTTGACCGAATTGGGAAAGGACAAGTGACATGACAGGTAAACCAACCAAAGGACTGATCACATTTGAAGAGTTTAAACACCTGCTGGCAAATGTACTCCAGGTGGAAGAGACCAAGGTCGTCCCGGAAGCTTCGTTCGTCTCAGACCTGCTGGTGGACTCGATCAAGCTGGTGGAGCTGATGTTGGGGCTGGAGGAAAATGGCATCAACATCCCCATAGAAGCTGCCTGGGATGTCCAGACGGTAGGTGATGCTTATCGGGTGTATCAGGAAAGTGCAGCAGCTAGCACTTAGCTGAGAACTGCAAACACCTTAATAACAACAAAACTGCAAGCACCTTAATAACAGT
>CAZXPK010000016.1:13420-36666 GCA_964642565.1 uncultured Anaerolineaceae bacterium | reverse complement strand
GTGGTCTCAAACCAATATTTTAGGGTTTCTCATTATTTAGTCGTTATCGGTTAGCATTTAGCAATGAACAGTTAGCAATAAAACACAACCCATACGGCGGACGCAAGCAATATGGAGGAGAGTTTTACGGTAGAGAATGACGGTATATGGCCATTGCCTACTTCGTGGTTGGAGAAGATTGCTTCACCCAGCAAAAGTCGCTGGGTTCGCAATGACAAATTAATACATCCCCCTTTTTGGTGTTTACCCAACAGTAGGGGCGCTGGGGAGGAATCCAGAATTGCCCATCCCTAAATCCCTCCCCTGCGCCCGTTCGATATCCAGGATATCATTTAGGAGTGAGTACGAAGATCAATAAAATACCGCAAAAAGAACATCCAGCAGGGTGTAAATATGCCATGGAATGTATTCAATTGAGGGGTGAATTGACGGAAAGTAGGGATGCTGACGTGATCAAATGGATTCCAGGCTCTCTCCTGCCTCAATCGCGGCCAGATTCTCTTCCGCGAACTCGGAGCGTGCCGACACTGCCTCCTTGAATGCCTCCAACGGGTAGATCTGCAATTCTTTTATCATCCTGGCCAGGGCAATCATCGCCCAATACTCTTTTTTATTCGCCCATCGGCCCGTATCCATAAAATCGATCGGGATAATTCTCCCTCGGGTCTGAATGGGCAGAAGATCATTGTTGATGAATAAGCAATCTTCTTCCGTCATGGCTGACAGCTGGCTGCGTACGATTCCTAACCCTTCTTTGAACAATAACAGCATGACTTCTGGCTTGCTGATCCCGGTATAGCCTATCTCCTTGGGTGCCAGGATTACTTCCGAGATCGAATGCCCCGATTTCACCGTCACCGGGTAATCATTACGCTGGGTGGCCCACAAACCCGAGAGCAGCGCCCCACGGCAGAGCAGCGTCGCGGCTGCGTTGATCTTCTTACCGGCGGCTCCCGCAATCACGATCCCCATCCGCCGGTTCAGCTTGCTCTGGTACTTTGGCTGGATGGGTCTGGCAGGCATAGGCAGCTTCCCCACCTCTTCAGCCACCGATTGCCTATACGCCCGGCTGTACTCGGGGCGGGTGGATTGGTGGATGATCCCCGTGGGGAAGTTTAGTTGCGTAAGCGTATTCTCCAACAGGCTCTTGCTGAAGCGGTTGTTGGGCACATAATAGGCCGTGCACAACTCCCAGATATCCACCAGTGAGAAGCCCTCGTTTTGTATGGCTGCCGCCAGCAGATCAGGCAGCTCTTTATCGAAGGAGGTCATCCGGGCGACGAAGCTGGCTCCGTTGACTGCCACCGTCTGGCAGATATCCATGGGGTGCTCCAGCTGCCCGTGTGGGGTCGAGCTGGTCACCCCCCCCGGTGGCGTGGTGACGGAATGCTCACCACCCGTCATCCCGTAGTTGAAGTTGTTGAACACCACAACCGTCACCCCAATATTGCGTCGGGCAGCGTTGATCAGGTGGTGCCCGCCGATACCGCAGCCTCCATCGCCCATCAAGACGATCACCTTGAGCTCGGGGTTCGCCAGCTTGATCCCTGTGGCATAGGTCACCGATCGTCCATGTAAGCCGTGAAAGCTATTCGTGGTGAAGTATTTGTCCGCTAACCCACTACAGCCTATGTCGGTTACGATCACCACACGGTGCGGGTCGAGCTGTAATTTGATCAGGGCCACATTCAGGTGGTCGGTGATCATGCCATGCCCGCAGCCCGGGCAGAAGAAATATGGCAATCGCGTTTTGTCAAGATAAGTGGTAACTGATTGGTTGGTCATAACAAGCCTCCTTGCTCGAGGATTTCCTCGGGCGAGATCAGCTCTCCATCCACCCGGTTGACCCCCATGACATCAACTCCGTCTGGTATCAACCGTTCTACTTCCAGGCGGTACTGCCCCAGGTTCAGCTCAGGCACGATCACCTTGCGGATGCCGGTGAGCGCAGCCTTGATCTCCTTTTCTGGCACCGGCCACAGGGAGTAAATCGTCAGCGAGGATACTAACCTGCCCCTTTCCCTTGCGGTGCGGATGGCTTCCTCCACCGCCCGGGTGGTCACGCCATAGCTGACAATCATCGTTTCAGCACCAGGCTGTAAATCTGATTTGACCAGCGCAATCTCGTCCAGGTGTGCCTCCACTTTGGCTGCCAGGCGCTCATTGAGCTTACGCACATTTTCAGGGTTCTTGGTCAGCTGACCATGCTCGTCATGTGTGGAGGTGGTAAAGCGCAGGATATGCGTTCCCCCATAGGATGAAAACAGAGGTACTTCATCGGGCGCTTTTACCCGGTAAGGGATGAATTCACTATCAATAGGGGCATGTGCCCGCTCACGGACCGCCAGGTGTGCGAATTCCTCCGTATCCACGGTTGCCAATGTCAGCGCGGTCTCCTTATCCGTCGCCAAAAAGACCGGTACCCTGAAGCGTTCTGCCAGGTCGAAGGCTTTGCAGGTCAGGTTGTAGCACTCAGGCATGTTCGTTGGTGAAAGCACGATCACCGGATAGCCACCCGAGGTCCCCCAACGTAGGAATTGGATATCCCCTTGCGCCACCGTGGTTGCTCCACCCGTAGCCGGACCCAGGCGCTGCACATCCACAATGACCATTGGTACCTCGCCCATGATCGCCAGACCGATGTTCTCGCTGTACAGGCTGATACCGGGTCCACTGGTAGCGGTCATCACGCGTTTACCGGTCATGGCTGCCCCAATGCAGAACCCCATCGAGGCAATCTCATCTTCCGCCTGGATGGCAATGCCACCCACCTTGGGCAGCTCCCGGATCATGTACAGCAGGATATCCGTTGCGGGTGTGATCGGGTAGCCTGCAAAGAAATTACAGCCTGAATGGATCGCACCCCGCACGATCGCCTGTGCCCCGTTAATTAGCTCACGCATGGATTACCTCCACCACATTGATGGACACAAGTATAACCAATGGATGTTGTTCCCGCAGCATGAGCTTGGTCAGGATTTTGATGAATACAGCAAGAATCGGGTGGATTAAACCCACGCTTTGCTTATAATCATGGCATGATCAATACCACACAACTTTCTGATGACTATGCCCGTATTGAGCAAGTCATTTATTACCTCGAAAAGAATGCCTCCCGCCAGCCGGGTCTGAGCGAGATTGCTGAACACGTCCACCTGAGTGAATATCATTTTCAACGCCTGTTCACCCGCTGGGTGGGCATCAGCCCCAAACGCTTCCTGCAATTCATCACCAAGGAGCATGCCAAGCAGCTACTGGCACAATCGTCCAGTATCCTTGAAGCCGCTTATCAAGTTGGGCTTTCCAGCCCGGGCAGGCTGCATGACCTGTTCATTACCTGGGAAGCCGTTACCCCGGGTGAGTATAAGTTGCGTGGAGAAGGTCTCACCATCAGCTATGACTTTCACCCCACACCCTTTGGCGAAATCTTATTGGGCAGCACAGAGCGTGGCATCTGCAACCTCTCCTTTGTTATGCCCGCTGGGCGCTCTGCAGCCTTGGAGGTCCTGCATAAGAACTGGCCCAAAGCGAGCCTGGTTGAGAATCCTTCTATCACTCAGCCCCTGGTTGCATCGATTTTTCGTTCCACGTTCCGGAACCCCGATAATCCCCTGCATCTTTATTTGAGCGGTTCAACCTTCCAGCTCAAGGTGTGGGAAGCGCTGTTACGAATCCCCTCTGGCAGTGTGGTATCATACCGGGATATTGCCGGCTACCTGGGTGAGCCTAATGCTGCGCGTGCGGTGGGTAATGCCTTGGCACGCAACCCTGTGGCAGTCTTGATCCCTTGCCACCGTGTGATCCACTCTTTGGGTGAGTTTGGGAATTACCACTACGGTGAAGCACGCAAAGTCGCCTTGCTGGGTTGGGAAATGGCTAATGCCGCTTATCCTGCTGGCTGAAACGTGGAGTTATATCAATAATGAAAGCTCGTGCCTGGGTTGCTCTCATCGCAGTCTACATTGTCTGGGGTTCCACCTACCTGGCCATCCGGTTTACCATCGAAACCATCCCACCCTTCCTTTCAGCTGGCATTCGCTTCCTGATCTCTGGTACCATTCTATTCTTCTGGGGTTGCCTCAGCGGAGACCCTGCCCCCAAGAAAGTGGAATGGCGCTCCGCATCCATCATCGGACTGCTCCTGCTACTGGGCGGCAATGGTGGTCTGGTGTGGGCAGAACAGCGTATTCCATCGGGCATCGCCTCCCTGTTCATCGCCACCACTCCATTATGGATGGTTCTGATTGACTCGCTGCGACCAAACGGTGTGCGTGCCAATTGGCTCACCTGGCTGGGTGTGCTGGTGGGTCTCACCGGTACAGCGCTTCTTGCCAACCCCTGGCAATCTCATACCGCCAGTCCCCCTCTGGACCCCATTGGAATCATCGTACTCCTCACGGCAGCATTGTCCTGGTCGATCGGCTCCTTGTATAGTCGGAAAGCTTCCCTTCCTAGCTCGCCCCTACTGGGAATCGGGATGGAAATGCTGGTTGGGTCTTTGGGTTTGTTCGCCTTTGGCACAATCATCGGGGAATGGAACCAGTTTCACCTCGCCACCATATCCCTGCGCTCATTGGGCGGACTGGCTTATCTGATCGTATTTGGCTCAGGCATCGGGTTTGTAGCTTACACCTGGCTGCTGCGTAATGCACCCACCCCACTCGTATCTACTTATGCCTATGTCAACCCGGTGGTGGCTATTATGCTGGGCAGTGTCGTAGTTCACGAACCCCTTGAGGGAATTGAGATTATTTCCGCCCTGATCATTATTGGAGGCGTGGTCTTGATTACCACGGCGAAATCGCTGACTGAAAGAAAAGCCTACGCCATTCCACTTACCCCAGGTGAGGATTAATCCCTCAAGTACACAAATAGGATTGCTCACGCCAGTGATGATCGAGACCGGGATAATTCGAAGAGTACATACCTTGAAAATAAGCCAGGTTCCTTGGCTCGCTGGGGACATCCGCATACTTACACAGAATTAATATTCAGGGTTGTGGACCAATCACTGCCTGGGGTTGGCAGATACACCAAAAGCTTAGGCAATGGACTGGACCTGTAAAAGCGCACCCGCATCCAACCATGTCCCTTGCAAAGTGACCACCTTAGAAAAACCCCCTGGATAATTCTCCCAAGGGGGTTTACTGAGCTCAACTATAACCACAAAATTTAGATATTTCGCTTCGGCTTTTTTATGCTAACCACCAGAAATGGGATCAGGATCAGGGGCATCAATCCTGCGCCACACAAGCCTGATGGCTGGCTGGGAGGTACCTGGGTTGGTGTTTGACTGGGCCAGGATGGTGAAACTGGCGTGGCGGTCGCTGCTTCCGGGTTTGACGGCGTAGAGGTTGGCGTGATATTCAACTGCTCAACTGGTTTATCGCTGGGAATCACTTCATACACGACACCATCAGATAAAGCGATGACCTGCTCTCCCAGCGCAAATGCATCAGCTAGCTCCGGGTTTTCCGCAACTAAAGCAAAGTAATCTGGCGATAGAAATTCTATCTGCGTGGTCTGCATCGTGTCAGGGTCAAAAGCTGTGTCAATCCATTTACCCTCTGAGAGTACGTAGGTACGCGAGCCTAATATACGAACGGTAGTGGATGCTTCGCCTTCCAGCTCAGGCGCACTGCCTGCACCCTGCATGGCACCCGCATCTGCAGCTGATTGGACTGCAGCCTGACCAGCAGGCGCCGCAGTTGGCATCGCCTGTATCTGGCTGAAGGTTTCATTTGCCAGGCGTTGTTGTTCAGCTTCACCCAAAGGAGCCTTATCAGTCACTAGATAAGAGGTATAAGGGGTGACGATACCATAGCGGATGCTTAATCGCACAATCTGATCAATGATTTCCTGGTTGGCACCTTGCAGGCGGATCTCATTCAGCAGGTAGCCTACCTTGCGCGTCGCCCACAATCTTGGAATGGATGCCTGCATGGAATTAGCGGGTGACTTTTCATCGAATACCTGATCGGTGAAAGTGAAGGTTTGTCTTTCACCACTTACCTCACCATTGAGACGAATATCTGTTGAACCCCCATCCTTATACCGGCCTAATAAGATCACCTGTGAGCCAGCAAATAAGTCAGGCAATGGGTAAGGGTAAAGGTCATAGGTGGACACATCCTCAAAACTTAAATCCAGGTTGGTTAGCACCGGGGTGCTTATGCTGTTATAAAACGATGAGAGTATCTCATCCAATTTCATTCCCGGCTGGACGTAAGTGCTGCGACCATGGTGATCCTGGGAAATCGTATCCAATAGGATGGTATCTACGTCATAACCCACACCAAAAGCGAACAGGCGCAGATTATCAGGAGCATTGGCAGAAAAATTGGATAGGATGGATTGGCTGTCCGTCACACCTTCGGTGGGTAATCCATCCGTCATGAAAATTAGGTAAGTGGAGCGTTCGGCATCCACCATCGCTGCAGCTTCAAGCAAAGCACGATTAACATCCGTTGACCCTTCTGCCCGTATACTATCCAGCCAGGCGCGGGCTTCTGACGCTTCAGAGGCAGGTCTCAGCCCACTGGCATACATCTCGACCCCTGTGCTGAAGGAGATGATATTGAACCTGTCCTCACCATTTAAGTTCTCTAAAATATACCGAGTTGCCTGCTGTGCCTGTTGGAATTTCTCACCATCCATGCTCCCTGAACGATCGAGTACCAATAGCAAATCTTTGGGGATAACCTGGTCAATAGTGTTGATCCGTGGGGCAAGCAGGACGAGGAAGAAGCCATCAGGATCGTTGCTATCGGATGGATCGCGATAGGTCAACAGGTGGAAGGCTTCTGTTTCACCCAATGAATAGTACAAAGCAAAATCGATATTTGGAAGCACATTAGCAGCTTCGTACCCCACTTTCACGTGATGATCGCTATCCCGGCTCACCCCCACTTCGTGGCTGGGTGAATATACAGCCCGGATGGGTGTGCTGGACTGAATATCGATGCTGATGGTGACGGATTCAATCGGCAAAGCAGAAAATTGCTCGGTATTGAGTGGGTAAATATAACTTACCAGTCCCCCTTCCGCCGGGAGAGCCTGGGTATACTCCAGCTCGATCCTGCGCTCACCCTGTGGTGCAATGGGGAAAATGCGTGCCTGGACAGCACCACGCCCGATATATTCGAGCAAGGCGGGATCGCGCATGCTGGCGACGATCTGTTCGTAGGTTTGGCGAGCCTGGGTGGCATCCAATACCTGACCTTCCACAGGCTGCCCATCCACCCAAAGGGTGAAACCACTTACCGCAGCATCATCCGGGATGGGAAATATATACGTGCCTTCGATGGTCCAGTCATTTGGGTTATAAAATACCTGGTCTACATGGGTGACAGCCAGCTGGTCCTGTATCGAGATTGTTACGTGATGGTAGCGGATAACGAGCTGGTCCATCGGGATCACCACTGGCGGGCATGGACCCGGGTCGCACAGGGGTGGGTCTGGGATAATTATCCCATCTGCGAATGCCGAAGTTGGCAATGCTAATATCGAGATCAAGATAATGAGTAAACTGGTGCAGAGCAGAATGGACCTGGTTTTCATAATCGCCTCCCGAACTATCAGTTTTTAATGGTACTAAATACTAGCTGGTTGTTTGCGCATAAGACGGTAATAAATCGTAAAAAGTTCCGGTGGTATAATCATTCTCTTGATTGGGAGACTTATAAGACCAAAATGGCATTGGAATTAGTAGATAAACTGGCTGGCATTGAGCAACGCTATAAAGAGCTCGACCGGCTCTTTATGGATGTCGGTGATGACTACCAGCGCGCAGCTGAGCTGAATAAAGAACGCATCGACTTGGAGCCTATCGTCAGTAAAGCGCGTGAGTACCGGCAGGCTCTTGAAAGAATGGACGATGCTCATTCTTTGCTCGAAAGTGATGATATCGATATGCGCATGCTGGCAGAAGCAGAAATCCTGGATCTTGAACAGCAGATTGAGCGATTGGAGAGTGAGATTAAAACCATGCTGTTGCCCAAAGACCCACGTGATGAGCGCAACGTGATCATGGAAATCCGGGCAGGAACGGGGGGTGATGAAGCAGCCATCTTTGCCGCGGATTTGTTCCGGCTATATTCCCGTTATGGCGAAATTCGGAAGTGGTCGATTGAGGTACTATCCTCGAGTGAGATTGGTATTGGTGGTTTCAAAGAGATCATATTTCTCGTCAAAGGCAGAGGAGCTTATTCGCGCCTGAAATACGAATCTGGTGTTCACCGTGTGCAGCGCGTACCCGTGACGGAATCCCAAGGTCGTATTCACACCTCCACAGCTACTGTGGCAGTGCTGGCGGAAGTTGACGAAGTTGAGATTAATATCCCTGAATCGGATATACGTATGGATGTGTACCGTTCAGCCGGGGCGGGTGGTCAGAACGTGCAGAAGAATGCCACCGCAGTACGCATCACCCATATACCCACCGGAATCGTTGTAGCCTGCCAGGATGAACGCTCCCAGCTACAGAATCGCCTACGGGCTATGAGTATTTTGCGAGCCCGCTTGTATGAGATGGAGGAAGAAAAACGGCGTGCTGAGATTGATGCCAGCCGTCGCTCTCAGGTCGGAACGGGTGAGCGCTCTGAAAAAATCCGCACGTACAACTACCCTCAATCACGTGTGACCGATCACCGCATCAACCTTTCGACCTATAATCTAACAAGCTTTATGACCGGGGCACTGTTGGACGATTTTATCGATGAACTGGGTACCCGCGATGAAGCCGAAAGGCTTTCCACCCTTGGTGAAGAGACTGTTACTGCGAGCGGTGGATGAATTAGATTGGTAAGTTTTTAAGTTAAAAATTTAAACGCGGGGTTACCGTCCTCGCTTCCCTAATAATTGAGTTGGGTGTACAGCCCTTTTTCTTATGGAAATCACCATACAGGAAATACTATTTCAACTTAGCCAACGACTTCACCAGTTCAGTGAAACTGCCAGCCTGGATGCACAGGTTTTAGTCGCCCATTGCCTTGATAAACCTCGCACCTGGATAATAGCTCATCCAGAAGCTCCATTGAACAATGCTCAATATAATAAAATTATCCAGGCTGCGAATCGAATGGAGCACGGCGAGCCATTGCCATACATTATTGGGCATTGGGAATTCTATGGATTGGATTTCCATTTGACTCCTTCAGTGCTTATCCCTCGCCCTGAGACTGAGCTGTTGGTCGAACGAGGCATCCATTGGTTGCAACGCCATCCACCTAAGTATAAAGTTGTGGATGTTGGCACCGGCTCTGGGTGTATCGGGATCGCTCTGGCGAATAATATCTCTGCTTTCAAGCTGCTCCTGACGGATATTTCCACCGAGGCTTTGGAGGTCGCCAAGGTTAACGCTGAGAAATTTAGTCTGTTAGATAGAATGGAATTCTTGCAGGCAGATTTACTAGATGGGGTTCCCGGACCATTCGGCTTGATTTGCGCCAACCTTCCCTATATCCCTACTTTAAAGCTGATGAAGTTACCTGTGGCTGAAAGGGAACCAAGATTGGCATTGGACGGCGGATTGGGTGGGATGGAGGTGATCAGCAGGATGCTTGAACAAGCCAAGGGTCAATTAGTCTCCGGGGGTTTGATGTTACTGGAGATTGAATCATCCCAAGGTGACGATGTAAAAACCCTTGCCAAGGCTCATTATCCTGCCTCAAAGGTGCAAATCCTGAAAGATCTTTCTGGTTTGGATAGGTGTTTGGAAATCGAGCGTCCAAACTTGATCATTCACCTGTGCCTGCGCCAGGAATGGCGGAAAAGCCAGGAACAGGGAATATATCGCAGTAAATCGCTTATTCAAGATGGATTCATCCACTGCTCACAACCCGAACAGCTCCTTGAAGTAGCGAATCGATACTACCTGAACATCGCCGATTTGGTCTTATTGTGGATGGTCCCTGATAGAGTGACGTCTGAAATTCGATGGGAAAGTGCAGATGGCGTTCAGTTCCCCCATATTTATGGACCTATCAACCTGGATGCTATTATCGCAGTTACCGACCTCAAATCAGATCTCGATGGGACTTATCGTGTGATCCAGTTCCCAAATTAATCAAAAACAGGCAGGGGTATCCCCGCCATGATAAGAGTATAAAATATTAGAGCAGGCAGTGTAGACCTACCCTGTTATTCGATGTGTGTTTTAATAACGCCGGTTACCGCCCGGCCTTCGAAACTTTCCACTGTCTTCCTTGGGACGGGCAAGGTTCACTTTGAGCGTTCGGTTATCAAGTGGAGTGTTATTGAACAGGCTAACTGCCTTTTCCGCCTCAGCCTGAGTGCTTAATTCTACAAAAGCGAAGCCACGTGAACGTCCAGTATCCCGGTCTTTTATCAGGCTGACAGAGACTACGGTCCCTGCTTGTGCAAACATACTTCGCAGGTCTTCTTCAGTTGTGCTAAAAGGCAAATTCCCTACATACAATTTATTATCCATCTCTCCTCCAAAAAATTACCGCCCCGACACTTCGTCGTGGCGATTTTCTAACTGCAGCGAGCCTGTATCACAGGAAGATTATATCATCATACCCAAAATGACAAGCGAATTTGAGGTTTGATGTTTTAAAAATTATTCCACCCCAGGTGTTACAAGATAAAGAACTGTATTTTTTCACTCACTCTTTATGCATATTACATGCAACTCACCCGGACCATGCACGCCAATGGTCAACGCCATCTCGATGTCCGCTGTCCGCGATGGACCAGTAATCAAAACGGAAGCAGATGCCTGCTTTACATCCTCTCGCTGTAATACCTGGCTGAGATTCTCAAAAACATTCTTTTCCCAGAGAAGTGCAATATGAACTTCCGGCAGCAGAGATGCAGTCAGGGGTCGTCCTGGACCACCCAACAGCAACAATGAGCCCGAATCAGCAATTCCAGCCGATGCACCTGTTAATCCTGCGCGCACAAGGCTGTTGGTTTCAAGGTTTTCTGCCGTCGGATGGCTGATGAGAATGCCCGCCTCAGACAGTTGTTCAATCAAGCCGGCAGGTAGATAGGGTGTCTCCCAGACCATAAGCCGATCTATCCCTCGCTCGTGTAATATTTCCAGGATATTCTGCGGAACTTCATCGAGCTTGCATGATCTAAAATTTCCCCCGAGGGCTTTCAGCTCAGATGCGAAATCCCCTATTCCTTTGCGTGCTTGGATTGAGCTGGTTTCCTTGATCTCAGATATGGCAGCTTGCGCTTTACTAGGCAAGGCTGCTTGATCATTCGGAACCTGCAAAGATTGAACCTTTTTTAGGTATCTGTCTCGAAATGTTCTGGCGGCCGGACGGGGGAAATCCTTCGAATATCCCCAACCACTAAAATTAGGAAGACGCATCCAGGGATCCTCTTTCAAAAATATCGTAGCCAGAGAACCGAATATTCCTGCCAACCGCTGAGCAATACCAAAACGCCATGGCGATGTGGCTGCAAGCGTAAATAATTTTAACCCAACCGCCAAGAGTGCGGGAGCGTTCGGTTTGGGGTTTGGCTCAACCTGGTTAACCTGTATCCCCGTCCGTACCCTTAATAACAGCTTGGGGAGATCAATGTCAACCGGGCAGGCTTCCCGGCAAGCTCCGCATAAGCTGGAGGCACGTGCCAGATGACCATATTCGAGCTGCCCAAAAAGTGCGGGGGAAACTACACTACCCATTGGTCCTGGGTACGGGCTACTCTTCCCTGAAAGATTAACATATGCATGTCCGCCAATTTCACGGAATACCGGACAGGCATTCAAACAAGCCCCACAGCGGATGCAATATAGGATTTCACTTAAACCTGAAGCTTGGACGTCTCTGCGTCCGTTATCCACCAGGATCACATGCCGTTCCTGAGGTCCGTCTGGATCCTTTGAACGACGAGGGCTGTTCACCAAGCTGGTGTAAACCGATAGCTTTTGCCCGGTAGCTGAGCGCGGTAGTAGGGATAGCATCAAGGATAGGTCATCCATTGTGGGCACCAGACGTTCAATGCCCATGAGCGCAATATGGACACGTGGCACTGTAGTCACCATGCGACCATTGCCCTCGTTGGTAACCACACATAATGTACCCGTCTCTGCCACCCCAAAATTAACCCCTGAGATACCTACATCAGCGTTAAGGAACACCTGGCGTAAGGTTCGCCGCGCTGCATTCGTCATGATGCTGATATCTTCGGTGTAAGGTAATCCCAACTTTTCCTGGAACAACCTGCCCACATCCTGTCGTCGTAGGTGGACTGCAGGGGTGATGATGTGTGAAGGAGGCTCTCCCCGTAATTGGACGATATATTCACCAAGGTCGGTCTCAATGACCTCTACACCATGTTTTTCTAATGCATGATTCAATCCTATTTCTTCACTCACCATAGTCTTCGACTTGGCAATCAGCTTCGCGCCATTCTGATGCGCAATCTCTAGGACCAGCTTGATTGCCTGGTCAGCATCCACCGCATGATGTACCACCATACCATTTTCTTCCACATGGGACGTGAACTGCTCCAGATATCTGTCCAGATGTTCAACCACATCTTCACGCACAGCATGGGCACGTTCACGCAATGCTTGGGGATCAGAAAGCGATGCAAAGGCATCTTTCCGTACTCTGATGCGCCGTTCTGCGTTTGCATCCAAAGCAGACTGTAAATTTTCATCTGCCAATGATGCGCGGATTCGGGAATGAAAAACGCTAGTCATCTACGGTTTGTCCAAAATATCCGCAATGTGCACTGCTCGCTGGGGTTTGTGCTGCCGATGCAGCCCGCCATTGATATTGGTCACACACCCAGCATCGCATGCTACCACTATGGATGCACCGGATGTCTCCAGGTTCAAAATTTTTCGGTCCAGCATGGCAGCTGATATTTCAGGATGTTCGATCGAAAAGACCCCTCCAAAACCACAACAATCTTCAGCATCCGGCAGCTCCACCAATTCAGCATTCTGTACCGCTGCCAGTAACGCTCTGGGTTGGCGGTCTACACCCAAACCACGCAGCAGGTGGCAGGAGGAATGGTAGGTCATCCGGCCTTCAAAACTAGCCTTCAAGTTCGTGACGCCCAATACATCCACCAGGTATTCACTGAACTCATACGTGCGGCTTGCCAGCGCCAACGCACGTGGCAGCCATATTGGGTCATCTATGAACAATTCGCCATACGAGTGATGTATCATTGACGCACATGAGCCTGAAGGTACGACCACCGGACCAGGGTATGCATCAAAAGCACGTATGGTTTGGATTGCCATCTTACGCGCTTGCTGACGCAATCCAGCATTGAACGCAGGCTGACCACAACACGTCTGTCCGGGTGGAAAAGACACATTGACTCCAGCTTTTTGAAGCACCCGTACGACTGCTTCACCCGTCTCCGGGTACAGTGTATCGATGATGCAGGTGACAAATAATTGAACCGTATCTGTCATGAGTTGCTCCAAATGTAATTGTAGCCGAATCCTCCATTCTCAGCTAATATGTAGATTAAGGGCCTTATCATTGGTACCGCAACAAGATTAAGGTTCAGACGAAGTAAATTACAGAGAATAGCGCAAAACCAACCTGACGTGGTAATATTAACCCCGCTTTGCGTGACTAATTTCGCATAAGCTTTCAGGATGGCTAAAACTATGGACGATTTTAGAACAATCATTCCGAATCAATTCACATTGCCCCGCAGAATTAATCGCCTGGGTGAATTGGCGTACAATTTATGGTGGACTTGGAACCCGGATGCTCAACGCCTTTTTACCCGCATCGATAGTGTCCTTTGGGAAAAAACCAATCACAATGCGATTCAATATTTACGCCTCGTGGAACCACCCCGATTAAAAAATCTCATCAATGATCGCTATTTCCTGGATCATTATGATCGCATCTTGCGAGCGTTTGACGATTATATGAAATCCAAGAATACATGGTTTACTCTTACACACCCACAACATGTAAATCAACCCATTGCTTATTTTTCCACTGAGTTCGGTTTACATGAGACCTTGCCAATCTATGCTGGCGGGTTGGGTGTGCTCTCAGGAGATCATCTAAAAGGAGCCTCCGACTTGGGCTTACCCTTGGTATCAATAGGTTTCTTGTACACCCAGGGATACTTCTCACAACATATTTCCGAAGATGGGTGGCAGGAAGCGCGTTATCTGCGCTTGAAATTTGAGGAACTACCGGTATTACCCTTTGTCAAAGAGGATGGTCAACCGATGACCATTTCAGTGGAGCTGCCTGGCCGCAATATATTAGCCCGTTTGTGGGAAATCCGAATCGGTCGGATACCACTGTATTTACTGGATAGTGACGTGGAAGGTAACTCACCAACAGATCGCGAGCTGACTTCCCGTCTATACATCAGCGATCTGGATTCACGCATTTCCCAGGAGATCATCCTTGGCATCGGTGGTGTCAGGGCATTGAGGGTATTGGGTTATAACCCCAATGTCTGGCACATGAATGAGGGTCATTCAGCGTTCATGGTCCTGGAACGAATTCGGGAATTGGTTGCTGCTGGGAACACTTACGAACAAGCAGTCCAACTTATTCGACCGTCGACCGTATTTACCACTCATACACCCGTCCCGGCAGGGAGTGATGAATTTCCTCTTTGGTTGGTTGACAAATACTTCTCAAACCTTTGGCCACAATTGAATTTAACTCGCGAGCAATTCATCGACCAGGCACACCACATACTCCCATGGGGTGAGTCTTTTAGCATGCCCATCCTTGCGCTGGGATTATCATCCAAACACAATGGTGTTTCTGAGATCCATGGCAAGGTCGCCCGAAAGATGTGGAACTTTCTTTGGCCAAATCTCAAGGAAGATGAAGTCCCGATTACACATATCACCAATGGGGTGCATACCAGCACATGGTTGGCACGTCGCCTCAGCAACTTGTATGATCGTTACCTTGGGAATGGTTGGAAGGAACAAGTGGATGACCCGGAGACCTGGCAAAAGATTGATGATATCCCCGACATGGAGTTGTGGACAGTCCGGCGACATCTTAAGCGCAAGCTAGCCTACTATATACGAGACCGTTCACGCGATCAATGGATGCACGCGAACGTCCACCCCGTACAGGTCATTGCATCAGGCGTGCTGCTTGACCCCTATGCGCTTACCATCGGTTTCGCCCGTCGCTTTGCCACTTACAAGCGAGCGAACCTGATCTTGCATGACATCAATCGGCTGCTTGAAATCATTAACCGCCCAGATCAGCCTGTACAAATCATATTTGCTGGCAAAGCCCACCCGGCAGATGAGCCTGGCAAGCTGCTCATTCAGCAGGTTTATCGGGCGGCGAAGAAAGCTGAAAATGGTGGACGGTTGGTATTTCTGGATGATTATGACATGAACCTGGCACGCTACCTGATTCAGGGAGTGGATGTATGGATGAATACCCCACGCCGTCCAAATGAGGCCTCTGGCACCTCTGGTCAGAAAGCCGCCATGAATGGTGTGATTAATTTTTCCGTGCTGGATGGCTGGTGGCGTGAAGGATTTAATGGATCCAATGGTTGGGCTATCGGCAATAACCAGGAGTACGAAAACAACGAGCAGCAGGATGCCGTCGATGCTGCCAGTCTGTATGACACACTTGAAAACAAGATTGTGCCTCTTTACTACCGTGATCGTTCTGCCGACGGTCTGCCATCTGATTGGATTGCGGTGATGAAAGAGTCCATACGCACGCTTACCCCGCATTTCAGTATCCATCGCATGGTTAAAGAATACACGGAACGGATGTATCTGGCTGAAGAAAGCTGACCATGGAGTTGCTTTTATCCCCTCAAGCCTGGTTGGGTGCTGCCCTGATTTTCTTCCTGCGCGTGTCCGACATGTCGCTGGACACGCTGCGTGTTTTGTTTGTCATGCGTGGAAAAAAACAGATTGCCTGGGTGTTGGGTTTTATTCAGTCCGCCATCTACTTGTTCGCCATTGGTAAAGTGCTCACTCAGCTAAATAATCCACTGAATATCATCGGTTACGCGGCTGGGTTTGCTACGGGAAATGTTGTGGGGATGATCATCGAGGAGAGGATCGCCATTGGGCACATTTTGGTCAATATTATCAGCCCGAATCTTGGTTCAGCCGTTGTCGGTCATCTGCGTCAAAATGGCTATGCTGTCACCGAACTATCCGGACGTGGAAAAGATGGCATGGTTTCGATGATTAATTGCTCTGTGTTGCGCAAGCAGGTGGATGCGGTTCACAAGCTTGTCAATGAGATTGATCCCGAGGCTTTCATCACCGCGGAGGATGTCCGCCCCATTAGGCACGGGTTTTGGAGGGCATGATAAATTTTTCGGTTTTCAGTCTGATACACATCTTCCATGTGATGTTATTCAGGGCTTTATCATTAATCGGGAAATAATACCCTTCTAAGCTGAGGGTTTACAATTATATTAGGAGGAGACACAATATGGATGTGTTGCTTTTGGCCAGGCTTCAATTCGCAATTACAATCATCTATCATTTTTTCTTTGTTCCCCTCACTCTGGGTCTGTCACTGGTGGTGGCTATCCTCGAAACGATATACGTTAGCACCGGAAAGGAAATCTATAAGCAACTAACCAAGTTCTGGGGCAAGCTATTCCTGATCAATTTCGCCATGGGTGTGGTAACAGGTATCGTTCAAGAATTTCAGTTTGGCATGGCATGGTCAGAATACTCACGCTTTGTTGGGGATATATTCGGAGCACCACTCGCCATTGAAGCCCTGGTCGCATTTTTTCTGGAATCCACCTTTTTGGGTATGTGGATTTTTGGGTGGGATAAGTTATCCAAAGGATTGCATCTCACAACCATGTGGGTGGTTGCAATCGGGTCAAATATATCCGCTATTTGGATCTTGATCGCGAATGCCTTCATGCAACATCCAGTCGGCTACACCATTACTGATGGACGAGCAGAATTAACCAATTTTTCCCAGGTGGTCTTTAATCTTCCTATATTTAGTCACTACCCGCATGTATTCAGCGCTGGTCTGGTGACAGTTGCCTTCTTTATGCTGGGAATCAGCGCATATCATTTATTGCGTCAGAACCAGATCGACATATTTAAACCTTCTTTCCGCATAGCAGCAATTATTGGTGTGGTTGGAACCATCATGGTTGGGTCGATTGGGCACACTCAGGGTCAGGAAATTAATCTGACCCAGCCTATGAAATTGGCTTCGCTAGAAGCCCTGTTCAATACGGAAAATCCAGCTTCATTATCCATTATTACCATTAGAAATCCTTTTACCAACGCGAATGTCATTGACTTGCGCATTCCAGGGTTGCTCAGCTTTATGGAGTATAACCGGTTCACGGGTGAAGTTAAAGGTATCAATCAACTCCAGGCTCAATATGAGCAGCAATATGGTCCTGGAGATTATGTTCCACCTCCAGTCATTCTCTATTGGAGTTTCCGTGCTATGGTAGGTTCTGGTCTGCTTATGATTTTGATCAGCCTAGTCGCGCTATTCATCGACCTTAAAAATCTTTACGGGAAATATCCTTGGTTCTTTAAACTACTACCTTGGGCAATTGTCTTACCATACCTTGCAAATACCACCGGGTGGATTCTTACTGAAGTGGGTAGATTCCCGTGGGTCGTCTACGGGGTGGTCAATTTACAAGCAGGGGTTTCCAAGGCGGTTACCGGTGGAATGCTTTTGACGAGTTTGATTGGATTCATCCTGGTCTACGGGCTCCTTATCTCTGCAACCGTGTACTTGATGTTAAAATTTGCGAAGGCAGGACCTGCAATTGCTTTAGAGGTATCGGAAGAGTTCATTCCATCCCTGGTTAATCCACCCGAATCGTAATAGGAGGCATTCTTATGACCCTCAATACACTTTGGTTCATTTTCATTGCGATCCTATATACTGGTTTCTTTGTCCTGGAGGGATTCGATTTTGGTGTAGGGATTCTGCTGCCTTTCCTGGGGAAAAATGACTTGCAGCGCCGGACGATCATTAATACCATCGGTCCTCACTGGGATGGAAATGAAGTGTGGCTGATCACTGCAGGGGGTGCCACCTTTGCCGCTTTCCCCAATTGGTACGCCACAATGTTTAGCGGTTTTTATCTTCCATTATTTTTAGTGCTCATCGGATTAATCATACGTGGGGTGGCGTTCGAGTTTCGAGGCAAGGATGACAACCCGCGCTGGCGTAATCTTTGGGACTGGTGCCTCTTCGCAGGTAGCTTGATCCCGACGATACTTTTTCCCATCGCTTTTTCCAATCTGATTCGAGGGGTTCCCATCGATGCCAATATGCAATACGTGGGGGGATTCTTTAACCTGCTAAATCCTTATGCCTTACTCGCCGCTCTTGCAGTCACCGTGCTGTTCCTCTTACATGGAGCAAGCTTCTTGAGTATCAAGACTAGCGGTGAGATAGAACAAAAAGCTAAGGAGCTGGTGCGCTGGCTTTGGCTTTTGGTGGTCTTGATGTTGATCATATTCCTGGTCACCAGCTTTTTCATCACCGGTATTCACGAAAAACTGAATGTCCTGTCAATCCTGTTCCCTGTCCTCGGGGTGTTGGTCATTTTGGTCGCTGGATACTTCTTGCGCAAAGGGCAATTTGGGCGTGTTTTTTTGATGACTTGCCTGACGGTCGTCTTTGTCGTCTTTACGATTTTTACCTTCCTGTACCCACGGGTGATGGTTTCTAGCCTGAACCCTGATTGGAGCCTGACCATTCAAAATGCGGCCTCCTCCGCTGGTACTTTGAGGTTAATGACCATCGTCACCTTGATATTTTTACCAATCGTCTTGCTTTACCAGGCGTGGAGCTATTGGATTTTTCGCAAACGCATAATGAGTGATCCAGAAAAATTGACTTACTAGCTCGCTGATACCAATCTAAGCGGTCAGCGTTCATCCACCGAATTTCCACAGGAGCCGAATGCTGACCGCTAGCGTTTTACCCACATGAAAATTACCCCTCGCCTGTTCAAAGAAGCCAGGCATGCTCAAATCGCACTCGTCCTATCTATTTGCCTTGGTTTAATCGGTGGTCTCTTGGGTGTTTTTCAAGCGCGTGAGATATCCAGGGTGATAAGTCGGGTCTTCTTGAAGGGCGAAACACTCGAATCCATATCCATCTTGATATTTGCTATTCTGATCATCATCGTACTGCGAGTGGTGATCGTATGGGGCGGAGAAATGGGTGCGAGTGCAGCTGCGCACCATATTAAACAGGATTTACGTGAGCGGCTTTTCACCCATATCCTTGATTTGGGACCCGCCTATCTCAGGAATGAGCGAGGAGAAGCAGGAGCCCGCACTGGAGAGCTGGTCAATCTTGCCACCGAGGGAGTTGATGCACTTGAAGTGTATTTCAGCCAATACCTGCCCCAAATTGCTCTGGCAGCTCTTATCCCCCTGACCATCCTGGTTTTTATTTTTCCTACCGACTTCCTCTCCGGAATAGTCTTACTTGTAACCGCGCCTCTCTTACCATTATTCATGTATCTGATTGGAAGTGCGGCAGAAGCACTGACCCGAAAACAATGGCAGGGTTTGAGCCGTATGAGCGCCTATTTCCTGGACGTTCTTCAGGGTTTGACCACATTGAAATCACTCGGGCGGAGTCGGGATCAAATTGATGTCATCAAGAAAGTTAGCGAACACTACCGCCAATCCACCATGAGCGTATTGAAAGTTACTTTCCTCTCTGCTTTGGTTCTAGAGCTGATAGCCACTCTCAGCACGGCGGTGGTGGCAGTTGAGATTGGAATTCAATTGCTGTATGGGAGGATGGCTTTTGAACAGGCCTTCTTCATCATTTTGCTAGCACCCGAGTTCTATTTGCCGTTGCGTTTGTTGGGTACCCGTTTTCATGCCGGTATGGCAGGCATCGAAGCTGCCAAAAGTATTTTTGAGATCCTGGAGCTACCCTTAACCATGAATGCTCAGGTTCCTGCTAACGGGGAGCGATCTCAGACCATGGGTACTGACCCACCAGCCTTAATATTCAAGGATGTGGGATTTGCTTATTCAGACAGCCAACCAGCGCTTCAAGGGGTTTCCTTTGAGATACCAGCTGGCAAAATGACTGCATTGATTGGTGAAAGCGGTGCCGGGAAGACCACCCTCACCTGGTTGCTAATGTGCTTTTTACGACCACAAAGCGGTGAAATTATCGTGAATGGGAAATTACTTAATGATATTCCAGCCGCTCAATGGCAAGAAAATCTGGCATGGGTGCCTCAAAACCCTTATTTATTTAACGACACTATCCTCGCAAATATTAAGCTGGCAAAACCCGAAGCGGACGAATCATCAATCCATGAAGCCGCACGCATGGCTCATGCTGATGAATTCATTGGTGAATTGCCGCTTGGATACGATACCTTGATCGGTGAACGGGGTATGAGGCTGAGTGCAGGGCAAGCCCAGCGGATTGCCTTGGCACGTGCCTTTCTCAAGAACGCCCCTTTACTCATCCTGGATGAAGCCACTTCCCACCTGGACCCTGAGACAGATGCGCTCTTGCGGGGATCATTGAAACACCTGACCCGTAGTCGAACGGTCTTGGTGATTGCTCATCAGCGCTCTACCCTCGCAAAGGCTGACCAGGTGATAAATTTAAGGCAGGGCAGGATCGAAGAAACCCAAGAGAATAAACCCTCAAAAATATCTGCCAAAGATGACCTGGACAGCCTTTTGCCCATAGCAAGTCCTCCTATTCAACCAAAAATCATACCCTCGTCAATTGAGTATAAAAATGGTGAGATTAAGCGATCACAGAATCAAATGGTGGAAAATCGGTTATTCAAGTTGCTCTCCCCATTTACAGGTCGGATACTCTTGTCGGTAGTTTTGGGGTTTGCAACCATCGCCAGTGGTGTCGGTTTGATGGCTACAGCTGCATACATCATCTCGGCAGCTGCATTACACCCTTCTATTGCTGAATTGCAAGTGGCGATCGTAGGTGTGCGCTTTTTTGGATTATCACGCGGGGTATTTCGTTACCTTGAACGGCTGGTTTCCCATGATGTGACATTCCGCCTGCTGGCACGTTGGCGGGTTTGGTTCTACCAGGCCTTGGAACCCCTTGCACCATCCCGTCTGATGCATTATCACAGTGGTGACCTGCTCACCCGCGTGATTAGTGATATTGGTTCATTGGAAAACTTTTACGTCCGTACAGTTGCTCCCCCGCTGGTAGCCTTGCTGGTTGCCGTCGCCGTAACTTTATTCTTGGGAGGCATTGGAGCTCAAATAGCCTGGGGATTAATGGTTTTTCTGCTCCTGGCTGGAATCGGGTTGCCAATGCTGGCTCTCATTCTATCTTATAACCTTGGTCCACAGATCATTCAGGTACGTGCCCAGCTAAGCACCTTAATCATTGATGGCATCCAGGGCATGGCTGACCTCTTGACTTGTGGTCAGGCTAAGATCCAGATTGAACGCGTGAACCAGGCAGGAGCGCGATTAACCCGACTTCAAGTAAAAATGTCTAGATTAACTACCATGCAGACCGCCATTGGAAGCCTTCTCGCAAACATGGGTATGCTGGCAGTCCTGGTACTGGCAATTCTCAGGGTGTCTCAAGGACAGCTGGATGGCGTGCTTCTCAGCGTGGTGACTCTAACCGCCATCACCTGTTTTGAAGCTGTGCAACCTCTTCCCCAGGTTGCCCAAATTTTTGAAGCCAATCGGGCAGCGGCACGCCGGCTTTATGAGCTGGTGGATGCCCCACTTCCGGTGGTTGATCCAACTGAACCACTCATGCTGCCTGAAGATTCAAGCCTGGTAGTGCAGGGTCTCGCATTCCAGTATCCATCTTGGATTGATGAGGAAGCTTCTGCTGATTCCCCTATATTTGGACTAAAAGATATCTCATTTTCACTTCCACCTGGAAAACATATCGCCTTGATCGGTCCCAGCGGTGCAGGAAAAACCACGTTAATCAGCTTATTACTGCGCTTTTATGAATACCAACAGGGTTCAATCCTTTTGGGTAATCAAGATTTACGTCATTATCGCCAGGATGATATCCGTAAACGAATTGCAATTATTTCACAAAACACGTATCTATTCGCCGCCACCATCAAGGAAAACCTACTGATTGCCAAGCCTCATGCCATGGACGATGAAATCATCCAGGCTGCAAAGCTGGCTCAGCTCCACGATTTTATCCAATCTTTGCCCGGAGCCTACGATACTTGGATTGGCGAGCATGGACTCCGACTGAGTGCTGGCGAACGCCAACGTTTGGCAATTGCCAGGGCTTTACTGAAAGACTCTACCCTGCTTATCCTTGACGAGCCAACCGCCAACCTGGACCCTGCCACAGAGCTTGCCGTGCTGAGTTCCATTCATAAATTGAGCCACGGTCGCAGCACGATCACCATCACTCAACGCATGGTTGGACTAGAAACCATGGACGAAATCCTTGTCCTCCGAAATGGCCGCATTATCGAACATGGTAATCATGACCAGTTATTATCAAGTCGAGGCTTCTATAGCCGTATGTGGGAGCTTTACCACGAAATCCTGTGATATAGACAGGCCCCAATCCTGTGATAATCCTGCTACGATCAGTCGTAAAGAACAGCAAGCACAGATATTTCAATCCACCCTTACTTTGCTTTATTCTGTGGACTATACCCCTTTAGAATTGAATTGCGCTACGGGGTATGTCTTATCACAAAAAAACAGGGCAAGTGTAACTTGCCCTGTTTTTGCATGTTCGGCTTGTTTATATGAACTTTCCATCACGGAAAATGACGGTTCCATCCACGCGCATCTCTGAATCCTTGCGCATGTCGCAGATCATATCCCAGTGGATGGAGCTGGTATTTCGGCTGCCTGTCTCCGGATAACCTGCTCCCAAGGCGATGTGGAAAGTCCCGCCAAGTTTCTCATCGAATAAGATGTTCCGCGTGAAACGGTTGATCTCATAATTGGTGCCAATCGCAAATTCACCTAAATAATGTGAGCCTTCATCAGAATTAATCATGGCTAATAGCAGCTGCTCACCCACCTGCGCCTTAGCAGAGACCACCCGACCCTTTTCGAACTTTAATTCCACTCCCTCCACGGCCTGACCTTGAAAAATCGCCGGGTAGGTAAATTTAACCCTGCCATTCACAGAGTCTTCAACCGGACCCGTATATATTTCGCCATCCGGTATATTATGTAACCCGTATGAATTGTTGTACTTGCGCTCTTTTATCGACAAGCATAGATCTACATTAGCTCCAATCAGCTTTATTTCGTTATGACCTTCTATCTTTTCGATCATCCC
>CAZXPK010000016.1:0-13320 GCA_964642565.1 uncultured Anaerolineaceae bacterium | reverse complement strand
AAACTATCTTGCTCAGGGAGATTTAATAGCACATGCGGGTGACCACCCCGTTGCAGGACCAGTTCGTAGATCTCACGCACTAAAGCTTCTGCATTGGTAGTTGTCTCGATCGCCACACGATCACCGGGTTTTACTTTGGTGGAATGGTCCACCAATATTTGAGATAATTTCTGGAATGGATGGGAAGTCATAATCGTTCCTTCTCATCTAAGTTGTCTGACATTTAACCTGCAAAAAATTATAACATGTCGGTAAAATCCGCGCTATAATCTTCTTTATCATCCTTTATTACATCTCAGCAAGGCAGGGTATTGAATGAAACAGCTTCTACAGAATATAAACAACGGTGAGACTATGATCGTTGACGTGCCCATCCCTCAGGTTCAAGCTGGGATGGCACTGGTTCGCACCCAGGCATCTCTCGTCTCCGCTGGGACGGAACGCATGCTGGTTGAATTTGCCGGTAAATCCTTGCTCGGGAAAGCCCTTTCGCGGCCAGACCTGGTTAGGCAAATGGCCAGTAAGGCTCGTCGGGAGGGTGTGCTATCCACCGTTGAAGCTGCCTTTAATCGATTGGATCAACCCATGCCTCTCGGGTACTCTTCATGCGGGGTGATCGAGCTGTTGGGAGAGGGTCTTCAAGGATTCAAAGTCGGTGATAAAGTCGCATGTGCCGGGGGTGGTTATGCCGTCCATGCCGAATATGCCATCGTGCCGCACAACCTATTAGCCTTACTTCCCGAACAAGTCGATTTTGATTCTGCCGCTTTCACCACACTGGGTGCAATTGCTTTGCATGGCTTCCGGCTTTCCAAGGCTCAGATTGGTGAGACGGTGGGTGTGATCGGTCTGGGATTATTAGGGCTTTTAGCAGTCGGGATCGCAAGTGCTGCCGGTTGCCAGGTCTTTGGAGTGGATCTTGATGAAACCCGGGTGAAATTAGCCA
This sequence comes from uncultured Anaerolineaceae bacterium, assembly GCA_964642565.1. Lineage (GTDB taxonomy): Bacteria > Chloroflexota > Anaerolineae > Anaerolineales > UBA4823 > FEB-25. The sequence continues at coordinate 12,374 of CAZXPK010000016.1, read as the reverse complement.
GTCAGATGGGCGCAATCGCAGTAGTCCGCCCACAAGCTGTAGAAGCTGCTCTTGCATTCACGCATGGACTGGGGTTGGATAATATCCTCATCTGCGCAGACACTCCCTCTGCAGACCCTGTTGAGCTGGCCGGTGAAATTGCTCGCGACCGCGGGCATGTGGTTGCTATCGGTGCAGTCGGGTTGACACTCCCCCGCAAAATCTATTACCAAAAGGAGCTGTCGTTCATAAATTCCCGCTCCTATGGGCCAGGTCGGTATGATCCTGCCTACGAAGAGGTTGGGCAGGATTACCCGATTGGATACGTTCGCTGGTCTGAGGGACGCAACCTGGAAGCCTTTGTAGATCTGCTGGCTAAAGGGCTCGTGGATGTAAAACCACTCATTACCCACCGCTTTCCCATTGAAAAAGCACCCGAGGCATATGATTTGATCACCGGGAAGACAAACCAGCCCTTCCTGGGTGTCTTGCTGACCTATCCTGCAGCTAGCTCAGGTAAGATAAAGCTACAAGTAACCAATGAGCCAGTTAAAAAGACAAGCTTACCAATAACCGGCGTAAACACCGTCCGATTGGGCGTGCTCGGTGCCGGAAACTTCGCTAACGCAGTCATGCTACCAACTTTAAAGGGAATACCTGCAATTGAGATGGTTTCGATCGCCTCAGGTTCGGGTTTTCATGCTGAGCACGCTTCAAAAAAGTTTGGCTTTAAATACACCGCTGCCAGTGAAAATGAGATTCTCCAGGACCCTCAGGTGAATACGATCTGCATTCTCACCCGCCATCACTTGCATGCTGAACAGGTAGTGCGCGCCTTACAAGCTGGTAAGCATGTGTTTTGCGAAAAGCCTTTGGCCACCACACCCGAGCAGTTGACCCAGATCAAGCAGCAATTACTCACCTCTGAGTATTCACCCCAGCTGATGGTCGGTTTCAACCGCCGGTTTGCACCCTTGGCACGCAGGCTCTATGAATTTATCAATGTACGTCATGAACCTTTGGTAACAACCTATCGCATTAATGCTGGGAGCATCCCCCTCACTCATTGGACCCAAGACCCTATTCAGGGGGGTGGGCGAATTATCGGTGAGGGCTGCCACTTTGTGGACTTCCTAACCTTCCTGGTAGGGGTTGCCCCTAATTCAGTTACAGCCCTATCTCTGCCGGATGACAGCCGGTATAGAGAAGATAATGTTGTAATGACATTTACCTTCCCAGATGGCTCAGTGGGGTCGGTGATCTATGTGGCCAATGGAGATAAAGCCCTTCCAAAAGAACGTATTGAAGTCTTTACGGGGGGCAGGGTGGCTGTATTGGATGACTTCCGCACCCTCGAGATGGTTTCTCAGGGGAGGAGGCAGGTGATCCATTCACGCCTACGGCAGGATAAAGGTCATCGAGGTGAGTGGGAAGCATTCTCACAGGCGATGATAAGCGGAGGTCCACCTCCTATACCCTATGAACAATTATTTGGCGTCACCGAAGCTACTTTCGCAGCTGTGGATGCCATCCGGAGCAGGCAACCTGTTTCTCTTGAATCACCACACAACTAGATTTGACCAGTGATGTTCACCCGATGAAGCTTACTTCCCGTTTTTTGCTGGTCGAAAAGGCATTACGCGAGCTTGGCCCCAGTCAGCTGGGGTTTTACGCGTTATACCAACTCGGGTTGTACACAGGGCATTATCAACGCCAGCTCAACGCTTCCTTAGCCAGACTAACTACTCTTAATCACCCACCGCATCTTAAGCTCCACCCTTGCCTCCCCAGCTTGCCTGACCGGGATAGTCTGCTCGAGCTGCTTGGGGATCAAATCGGACAAGTCTACGAGCAGGCTGATGAGATTGTCAGTGGTAACGTACGCTTATTCGGGGGTCATCCCGTACCGTTAGTGTTGACCCAACCAGAACCACTCAAATACTGGACGAATTATGAACGGGGAAATAACCGGGTCGGTGATCAGGATATTAAGTTCATCTGGGAACCTGCCAGGTTCGGTTGGGCTTGCAAACTTGCCATGGCTTACCATTTGTCGAATGAAGAGCGCTATACTGAAGCCTTTTGGCAATACACAGATCATTTTATAACCTCCAACCCACCATTCTTTGGTCCTCATTGGGCTTCCGGACAAGAAGTGGCTATCCGTCTTGTCGCTCTCGCCTTTGCACATCAAGTTTTCACCAAATCCAATCAGGCTACGCCAGAACGGCTTGAATTTCTAGCCAAAGCAATTGCAACCCATGCTGAGCGCATTCCTCCCACCATGGCTTATGCCCGCTCACAAAATAATAACCACCTGATCATTGAAGCCCTCGGTCTCTATACTGCCTCAGCGCTGCTACCTGAGCACCCTCTGGCACCCAAATGGCACAAGCTAGGTTGGGATTGGTTGCAATACGCCTTCCGGACTCAAATTACATCGGACGGCACCTATACCCAGCATAGCACGAATTACCACCGTCTCATGCTGCAAGCTGCTTTATGGGCATTCGCAGTCCACGACCACTCATCTAAAAACGAGCCAATACCCCAAGAGATAATTGCCCGTCTGGATGCTTCTACTTGCTGGCTGTGGAAATTGGTTGACCCGGAGACCGGGCGTGTCCCCAATCTTGGCCATAACGATGGTGCCTATATCCTCCCCTTAACTGTTTGCCCATACAATGACTACCGCCCTATCATCCATGCCGCTGCCCAAACTTTCCTTCAATCAAACCTGGTACCTGAAGGCTCATGGAGTGATATGGGTTATTGGCTGTGCTCTCCACCTGACCCGACCCAAACGGAAATTGGATTATATTTCTGGCGTGAAACACAACACCCAGAAGATTTGACCACTCAATCCCCTTACATCGTTCAGAATCGGGGAAACGCATCCTGGGCTGCTTTACGCGTAGCGACATTTCACTCCCGCCCTGCTCATGCAGACCAGCTCCATCTGGATCTATGGTGGCATGGGTTGAATCTCGCTCAAGACCCTGGCAGTTATCTTTATAATGCTCCCCATCCTTGGGAAAATTCACTGACCAGCGCATTCGTCCATAATACGGTGGTGGTCGATGCTCGAGAATTCATGCTTCGAGCTGGTCGCTTCTTGTACCTGGATTGGGCTCAAGCCAAAGTGACCACAATTCAAACCGCTCCTGATGGCAGCTACGAAAGTCTGACAGCCCAGCATGATGGATACCGGAAAATTGGGATGCTTCACTCACGTAAAGTTACCTCCTATGCTGATGGACATTGGCAGGTAATCGACCGCCTGGATGGTCTACCAGGTCCCATTCATTCTGCCCGCTTGCACTGGTTGTTGCCGGATTGGGAATATGAAATTCTGGAGGTTACCAATAAAACTAAATTCACCTGGCATGGAATTCGCGTCCATTCTCCCTATGGATGGGTCTCACTAAAAATAGGTTTGTCCTCACCACTTGAAAATCTGCATCCGGTCCCAACCATAAACTTCCAGCTTGCGCGCGCAGGAGCTCTGCTCTTTGGCACTGGAGCAATTCCCCCAATTATCGGCTGGACAGCACCCACATATGGGGATAAAATCCCTGCTTTGGCATGCATTCTAGAGATTTCTCAGTCTCTGCCTATTGAATTGAAGAGTGAGTGGATCCTTCCTAGTGAAAGCTAGAGCGGCGGTCATCCTCATCCGGAATGATAGAATTGCCCTAATTGAACGGGACCGTTTGGGTAAACACTATTTTGTCTTTCCGGGTGGCAAAATTGAGGCTGGTGAATCCCCAGCATTTGCAGCACAACGTGAAGCAAAGGAGGAGCTTGGACTGGATATAAGAATCGGATCGATGGTCGCTGAAGTCTGGTACTTAGGTTCACCCCAGTATTATTACCTGGCTGATAGGATAGACGGACAGTTTGGTCATGGCACTGGTGCAGAGATGAGCAGCCTGCCAGACTCAAAAAAAGGTACATACCTACCAATATGGTTGCCAGTGGACGAATTATTGAGCCAACAGGTGCTTCCGAAGTTTATGGCGGAATTCGTTTGGAAATCTCATCACACCAGCTGGCCTGAGCGTCCATTGGTCGTAACCGAACGTCCACCCTATGAGCTAGTCTAAGCATGCGGTCACCGATCCAACCTCCCTTCGATAGAGAAAGAATTAATCCGTGCATATCCTACTAATCCATCAGGCCTTCACAGCTTTAGATGAACCAGGCGGGACTCGCCATCACGAGCTCGCCCGTTATCTTGCTTCCCAGGGTCACCGGGTGATGATCATCGCCAGCCCAATCAGTTACCTTACCGGGAAATCCCGTTCGGCAAAAATTCCCTGGTGTGAAAAACAGTCTGATGGCGATCTAATTACCATCCTGCGCGCATATACCTACCCAGCCTTGCACCGTAGCTTTGGATTCCGCATGATTAGTTTCTTCAGTTTCATGGTTTCATCATTCCTTATCAGTCTGGGGGTAAATAATATTGATTTGGTATGGGGCACTTCACCCCCCATTTTCCAAGGTTTAACTGCTTGGGCTCTGGCGCGCATTAAACGCGTTCCCTTTCTATTCGAAGTGCGGGATCTTTGGCCGGCTTTCGCAGTTGCGGTTGGCGTGCTGAGAAACCCCGTGCTGATCAGGCTTTCGGAATGGCTTGAGGGCTTTTTATACCATCGCGCCAACCTGGTTGTGGTCAATTCGCCCGGGTTCATCCAATATGTACAAAGTCGTGGTGCATCTCACGTAGAGCTCGTGCCTAATGGCACTGATACCACCATGTTCAATCCCAACCTGGATGGCACAGCATTTCGCCAGTCGCATGGGCTCAATACTAAATTTGTAGTGCTGTATGCTGGTGCTCATGGGCTTTCCAATGACCTTGGCATAGTGCTTGAGGCAGCAAAGGAGTTACTACCCCGAAAGGATATTTCCCTTGTCCTACTTGGTGACGGGAAGGATAAACCTACCCTACAAGCACAAGCTACCCGGGAAGGCTTGGAGAATATCCTTTTCCTGCCTCCAATCCCCAAAGTTGAGATGCCATATGCACTTGCAGCTGCTGATGCCTGCATCGCCATCCTCAAACCAGTGGAGTTGTATAAAACCACTTATCCTAATAAAGTTTTCGATTACATGGCATCCGGGAAGCCTGTTGTATTAGCTATTGACGGGGTCATCCGCCAGGTGATCGAAAAAGCAGGTGGTGGGATAGCCGTGCCTCCAGGTGATCCGGTTGCCCTTTCCAAAGTTATCCTTTTCCTTGCTGATGACCCTGAGTTGGCACGTCATATGGGTCGACAGGCACGGATTTATGTAGAAACCCATTTCGACCGGGTCATCATGGCATCGAAATTGATGGAAATTATGCTCAGAATGGTAGCATGAGCACAACTCTTTAGCCTTCTGCTAAAGAAAAAATCGAGCTAATTGATACTCAGGAACGCAACAAACGTTACGTTCAAATCGATGCCATCGGCGTAGGAACCGCCAGTTCTGCAGCTCCATTTCTTCCGGTGTTTCTCACGCTCCTTGGCGCCTCACCAGTCCAGGTGGGTCTATTGACATCTATGCCTGGCATTACCGGGTTATTCCTGGCATTATGGGTAGGGCGCTTCCTGCAAAGACAGCGTAATGTCGTTCCTTGGTTTAGCTTATCCCGGCTGATGGTCATCTCAGCCTATGCCCTCACGGGATTAGCCCCCTTTTTTGTACCAGATAATATCCTCATTCCAGTCGTACTGATCATTTGGGCAGCCACGATCTTACCGCAGACCATGGTCGCGGTTGGTTTTTCGGTGGTCATGAATGCTGTCTCCGGACCCGAAGGTCGATATGATCTGATGAGCCGTCGCTGGTCTATCTTGGGAATTACTACAGCTATCACTGTTGCCATTGCGGGGCAGGTATTGGATCGGATTGGTTTCCATCTCAACTATCAGATCGTCTTCTTAGGACTCTCCATGGGTGGCTTGATAAGCTATTATTTTTCAAGCCGCATTCAAATTGCGGATACCGAGCCAGTTCAAAATACCACGAAAGGTTCGATTAAATCCACCCTGCACGAGTATTATCAGCTGATCAACACGTCACCTGATTTTGTATCATTTACTCTCAAGCGCTTTGTATATCTTTTTGGAATTACCCTGGGGACACCATTGTTCCCCCTATATTTTGTTCGCCAATTAAATGCGTCTGACGCGTGGATTGGGCTAATGTATACCGCCCAAACTGCTGTCCTGGTGGTAGGCTATTACTTTTGGTCCCGCCAATCCCGCCGTAAAGGATCGCGTTTCGTATTGTTGATCACCACTTTTTGCGTATCTCTTTATCCTGGTCTGGTGGCATTGACGCACAACCAAACCACAATCTTTTTCTATTCGACAGTTGCAGGTATTTTCCAGGCTGGAATCGACCTGGTCTTTTTCGATGAGTTGATGAAAACCATCCCGCCACGTTATAGTCCGACCTTCGTTTCACTCGCTCAGAGTATTCAATATCTATCCTCAATCCTCGCACCTTTGATGGGCACTTTCCTATCTGAGCACATTGGATTAAGCAATGCCCTGCTGTTTAGTGCTGGGATACGTCTGGTTGGTTTTATCCTTTTCGCTAGGCAGGATCCTCGAAATGATAAATTGCAGCGGCCTCCAGCAGGTGGACCTGCCATCGAAAATTCGACATAATAATCGGAGTATAATCTCCTCGTGCGCAAGGTAAAAAGCCCTGAAGACTTATCCATCGATGAGCTCCGAGAGCTCTTGGTGGAAAAAAGACGGAAAGTCCGCATGGAACATCTCGAGCGGTTCCGCAATACTGGTAGGGTGATCAGCCTGGCACCCGAGCTCGAAAATCCACCTCTTGATCACCTGCACTCAAACTCTCAAGCAGAGGTAGATCTTGCTGACCACCAGGTTCCTTTGCGATCGCATGCCAAGCGTACATTGGATCGCTTTTTACTAGCCATTGAGGTCCTGGCTGTAATTGGATTGATCTTCGTTATCTACAGTGGCATACAGATACTTCGCGATTTAAACACTCAATTTGCAGAAGCATTAATACCATCCACCCTCACTCCCACTCCCCTCATCGTGCCAGTGATATTGCCATCCGGGCACACTCCACCCAACTCTCCAGGTGGTGCTCAACCCAATGAAGCCGAAATTCCGGCGCATTTGCTCCCGCTTTATCAATCGATGGCAGTAATTCCCATCCCCACGCCTGGTCCTGAACAGGCCATTCAGATCCAAATTCCAAGGCTTAAGGTCGATGCACCTGTTGTTCAGGGAGATGGATGGGAACAACTGAAAAAAGGAGTGGCACAACATACTGGTTCAGCCAACCCAGGTCAATCTGGGAATATGGTCTTGTCCGCCCACAATGACGTCTTCGGAGAAATTTTCCGCTATCTAGATCAATTGACACGCGGTGATCAAATAATTATATACACCCCTCAACATTCCTTCACCTACATTATCAGCAGCATCCAAATCGTCAAGCCAACGGATGTAGAGATAATGGCATCTACTCCCAATCCCACGGTCACTTTAATTTCCTGTTACCCATATATGGTAGATAATCAACGGATTGTCGTTCAAGCCAGCTTACAGAGTGGCAACAAATAAGATATATAATATGGGTCACATGAATGCAGGTTGATGGATAAAATTTACCCACCGTCACACCAAGAAATCCGTGGAGCGCAGTTATGGCAAAAAAATCAAAACGTCAGATTCACCGGAACGTGAATCTTGGTACAGATAAATCGATGCCCGATGCATTGGTAGGTAATCGACCAACAGGGTTCAATCCCGATTATCATTTTGTGATCAGGGATATCCGTCGAGTTGGAATACTAGCAGGCTCATTTATCGTTATACTGGTGGCACTGTCATTTTTCCTACATTAAACAATTGAGCAGCTGAGCAAATGCTCTGGATGATGCTCAAAAGGTGGGGAAGTGGAACGACCACATTGGCCCTATGCAACCAAACTGACCATTAGCCTGCTTTTACTGGCCTTTTTCATTTATCTCTTATCGCGTTTCCACGAGATTATCCCCCCCATAATTATTGCCATTATCATCGCTTATATTCTCAATCCGATAGTAAATTTCCTACAAAGCCGGTTTCATCTTCCTCGGATTTTGACGATCCTGTTTACATATATTATTGTGATGGCGATCATAATTGGCATTCCTATTTTGGTCATACCCAGAATGGGAGACAATCTTGAACTATTGCAACTTAACCCTCAGCAAATCATCGCATCCATCGAGAGTGCCTTAGCACAACAGTATAATATCGCTGGATTTACCATCCATCCCGGTGCGCTGGCAAGTCAGGTGATTAGTGCTTTGCAGGGACTGGTACAACCCGTTGTCGGTCAGACGGTAAATCTGGTAAAGAACATTATTACATCCATCATTTGGATCATATTGATTATCCTTGTCTCTTTTTATCTGATCAAGGATGGATCCAAACTGGGAGAATGGATCACTATCCACCTGCCACCCGCGTTGTTACCGGATTACCGATGGATCCGGGATGAGATCAATCAAATCTGGGACGCTTTTTTCCGTGGGCAGCTCCTCTTGAGTACCATCGTCTCAATCATATTTATCATCGTAGGCCTGATCCTGGGATTACCCTTCGCCTTGGCAATGGGTATCCTGGCAGGGATCCTGGAGTTCCTTCCCAGTATTGGGCATGGAATCTGGTTGATCATCGCCTCATTATTGGCGTTTTTCCTGGGCTCGACCTGGATCCCTCTACCTCATTTGGCGTTCATGTTAATTATTATCGGGCTGCACCTGTTCTTCGAGCAATTTGATTTAAATTATTTAATCCCTCGCATTGTTGGACGCCGAGTCCACCTCCCCCCTTTGGTGGTCATCTTGGGGATTGTTGCCGGTGCCATCTTGGCGGGAGTTTTGGGTATACCATTGGCAGCACCTACAATCGCCTCCATGCGGGTCATTGGGCGTTATATATTTGCTAATCTATTTGATATGGAATGGACACCAGTCAGTGCAGTCCAACCGCTTCCCCCACCAAAAACATACTGGTGGCAACGCACACAAAGAAGTGAGAAATCGTCATGAGTGTGGAAAAGACTAATCCAAGCTCACCAAAATGGAGTTCCACCTTTAAGATGATCATTGGAATCACGATTGCCGGTTTACTCATGGCAATGTTGATTTACTTCCGGTCCATCATCGGACCATTGATTCTGGCATTTATCCTCATTTACTTGCTTCACCCCTTGGCTGCGTTCTTGAATACACACACCAGACTATCGTGGCGTGCCTCGGTTAATGTCATCTACATTATTCTGCTAATTCTCTTGATTACTTCTTCCACCCTGACTGGCCTTGCAGCTGTACAACAGATTGAAAGTCTGATCAGGGTCATTGAACGTTTTGTAAATGACCTGCCCAGTCTGATTGACAAGTTATCCAGTCAGATTATCATCATCGGTCCCTATAGGATTGATCTCAGCCAGTATACTGATCTGAGTCAGCTCGGCAACCAGGTGATCAACGCATTACAATTAGTAATCGGAAGAGCTGGGACATTAGCCGGTTCTTTTGCTAGTGCTACGGCAAGTACCATCGGTTGGGGCTTCTTCGTCTTGATCATCTCATATTTTGTTTTGGCAGATGCCGGTAAAGTTCCCAGCGCTCTGGATTATATTAACATTCCAGGATATTCATTTGATATTCAGAAGATGAGCACTGCTCTTGGTCGCATCTGGAACGCTTTTCTGCGGGGGCAGCTCACGATTGTGATCTTGGTCATCTTAAGCTATACGGTCCTTCTATCGATCCTGGGTGTCCGTTATGCATTTGCAATCGCCATCCTGGCTGGGCTGGCTCGCTTTGTTCCATATGTTGGTCCATTTATTACTTATATCGTATTAGCCTTGGTGACGTTATTCCAGGGAGGTAATTACTTCAACTTAGTGCCAATGTATTACACGATACTCGCCATCGTATTTTCAATCCTCATGGACCAAATATACGATAACCTGGTATCACCCCGCATCATGGGAAAAAGCTTAGGAGTCCATCCAGCAGCCGTGCTGGTGGTCGCCATCATTGCTGCCAATCTGATTGGCCTGATTGGACTGGTTTTAGCAGCACCGGTGTTGGCAAGTGTAAGTCTCGTCGGACGCTATACCGTCCGCAAAATGTTCGATCGGGATCCCTGGGCTGATATGAAGGAAGAGTTCGAACCGATGGGCTTCCCTTGGTTTAGCAGACTTCTCAAAAAAATTACTGTTTGGTGGAACTCCAGAAAAGGGAACAAGGCTACATAAGAAAAACAGCGTGGGTAGGGAAGGCAATCCATCCACGCTGCTAAATAAGGGGATATAAATCAATCCACCCGTCTAAATTGACATTTTTGATTGTCCGTAGATTTGTTCTCGAATTTTGATCACCTGCCGTCGTAACTTGTCATCACGCTCGAGCATATCCGTTACTTTCTGGCAGGCATACATCACCGTAGTATGGTCACGTCCGCCCATTGCTTCACCAATCTTGGGGAATGAGTAGTTGGCTTCCTCGCGCAGGAGATACATGGTAATTTGCCTTGGTAGTACCACTTCCTGCCTCCGTTCGGGTCCGATCAGGTTCTGAACACTCACACCAAAAGCTCCCGCCACCTGGCTCATCACTTCTGAAGGTTCAATTGTGCTGGGTTTGGGTAATAAATCAGCCAGGGCAACCTCAACTAGCTTGGTGTTCAGTGGCAGGTTGCTTAAATCACTCAGGGCCAATACCCGGGTCAGGCTGCCTTCTAACTCGCGAATGTTGGATTGTACCCGGCGCGCAATGGTTTCCACAATTTCATTGGGGATGATCCGACCCATTCGTTCTGATTTCGACCTCAGAATAGCCACCCGCGTCTCGAAATCAGGAGGCTGAATATCCGCAGCCAGCCCGCATTCGAAACGAGATCGCAAGCGTTCCTCCAATGTCACTAATGCTTTGGGGAGGCGGTCGGAGGTGATGACAATTTGTTTCTCCTGACCATGCAACGAGTTAAATGTGTGAAAAAACTCTTCCTGAGTAGATTCTTTACCCGCAATGAATTGTATATCATCTATCAGTAAGACATCAATACGACGATATTTTTCGCGGAAAGTTTGGGTAGTATGAGTACGAATGGCGTTTATGAGATCATTGGTGAATTCTTCAGAGGTAACGTATAACACACTTTGCTTGTGATTTAAACAATGGTTGCCTATCGCATGTAAGAGGTGGGTTTTCCCCAGTCCAACGCCACCATACAGAAACAAGGGATTATATGCCTGTGCCGGGCGTTCTGCCACTGCTAAAGATGCAGCATGAGCCAGGCGATTGGATGATCCGACTACAAAATTTTCAAATGTATATCGATTGATGACTGCCGTCGGTTTGATCTGGAAAGGAGGTATCTCAGGCTCCATTTTTTGAAGCGCCACCTCCGCGGCGGGTTGTTCCTCTCCCGCCTGCCAAACAATAAAGCGTAAGCTTACTGTCCGGTTCATAATTCCGCATAATAAGCGTTTGATTTTGCTGGTTAACCGGCTCTCCAACCAATCACGTGCATAAGTATTGGGTACACCAATAATAAAAACATTATCCTCATAGCTAACGATTTCTGCATTTCGCACCCATGTATCAAAAGAAGGTTTAGGCATATCCATTTGTAACTGGCCCAACGCCGCTTGCCATGCTTGCTCAGCTTTCATGCAAACCCTTCCTCCTCTCAATCAGGGTGCGAAAACAGCGAGATAGTTAACCCCCGACAGCTATTTGACGGGAGGTTTTACCCTATATTCACCTGCTATTATTTTTTTTACGGAAAAGCCAGCCGAGGTCTTCCATTGTTAGGCTGGCTAACCATACCAACGAACTTCTATAGTGTTATGATTTCTACAACATTCTAGCAGAGAATCGGGTGGGATTGCAATACCTCTAACCTACGATAACTTTAAAATAACCAATTATTTAAGATTCGGAATGTTAAAACAAACTCTGTAGAAGACGAATCAGGAAGAATATTTTTGGTAAAAGGACATGAAATAATTAGCCTGGTGATTGGGGAACATATGTTCTCGCCCCTATATTTGGGATGTAACTCCAAAAAATGCTGAAAATACCTATATATGGTACTAATACTATAAGGGAACGACCACGTAAAATAATTATTTCAGAGAAGATTATTCGCCAAAATTGGCACGTTTTTGGGGTGCCTTTTCAAAATACACCAGAAATATTTACTACTTTCTTACCAAACCCGAACATGTACTTATGTATCTTCTGAATAGTTCATAAAAATCTATGTTTCGAGATCTATGTAAAATATTTATCTAGCTACCTGACAGTTTAATAAAAAAATAGTTGGTCGGCATGGATTCTGCAC
>CAZXPK010000015.1:15194-36853 GCA_964642565.1 uncultured Anaerolineaceae bacterium | reverse complement strand
GATAGCTAATCTAATAACAATTATTTCGGATCTGGTATATTTAATGCATCAGATAGCGATGTATAATCCATTATTAAATACTACTAACCCAGGAGGGTCACCTTGAATCGTAGAGTACTCATCGGAATCATCATCGCAGTTGTGGGTGTCGGGCTGATCGGGCTGGGCATCCTGGCGATTAACAATGTACTAAAGCAAAGCTTCGCTCCAGTTGTTCAGCCGACTCCTGTCGTTGAAGCTACAACTGACATCATAATCACAAGCCATGATTTGGCTATCGGTACTGTTTTAAACCGTGAGGATGTTCAGATTGCCACCGTCCCCGTGAGCCTGGTACCACGTGACGCCCTGCTGACCATAGAATCTGCATTGGGCAAGATCGCGATTGTCCATCTGATCCAAGGGGAAATGGTGCTCCAACACCACCTGGCAGATCCCACCAATGTTTCTCATGATATTGGATATGTCATCGCAGACGACCAGGTTTTAATGGCTTTCCCTTCCACTGATTTAATAAGTGGCCTTGGGGTTTTGCAACGTGGAGATACGGTTGACATCTTTGCATCCATGACATTTGAGGTCACCCCTACCAGCACTACACCCGGCATTGGGACAACAGCTGCGCAGGAGGAAACTATCACCCGCATGTTCACCTTTGACGCTTTCCAGCGGGTGCAGATTTCAGCTATCGTAGCTGATGTCGTGGCGGAACAGGGCACGACGACACCCGGAGCAGCTCAACCAACCCCAAACCCAGCAAATGCACAGGTGCGAGCCTACTTGCTCGCATTAAATACGCAGGATGCCCTGGTGCTAAAGAACATGAGAGACGCGGGAGCGATCTTTGACATCGTCCTGCGTTCACCAACCTCAAACGAGTTGTTTGACGTCAGCCCGGTAACCGTGGATTATTTAGTGCAGCGCTTTGAATTACAAATCCCCAGGTAATTTGGCATGGAAGTATCTAATCGAAGCTCGAATCAAACGAATGTTTCAAAATAGAGGTGCTTAAGCATGAGTCCAACAAATAAACAAGTCCGTGTCGTTGCGCTGTGTGACCCCGGAGCCACCCAACAACAAATCACCGAAGCCTTGAATGCGCAGAATGAATTTACCCTGGTTGATATTATTGCCGTCAAGGAGATGTTACCCCGACAGATACGCGCGGCTGAGCCGGATATCTTGCTGGTAGATTCAATGCTTGAGGGTGAATCGACCCTGGATATCATTGATGACCTGGCTTTACAATTCCCGTCTGCCGCGTTGGTGGCGATCCTACCCACCAATGATCCCCTGATTGCACAACAGGTGATGCTGGCAGGGGCACGAGCGTTCTTGATCACACCATTCTCGCAGATCAATTTGGTGAGCACATTGCGCCGCGTAACAGAGCTGGAAGGTCGACGCCAACAAACCCAGACCTATATTCCCACACAAGTTTCAAAAGCTACCCGCCCGTTGCGCTCCGTCACGGTTTATAGCCCACGCGGAGGCACAGGCGTCACTTCGATTGCTGTCAATACGGCTATTGCACTGGCAGAAGAGACGGGCAAAAAGGTGCTTTTATTTGAGGGAAAGGTTTTTTTTGGCCACCTTGAGGTGATGCTAAATCTAAAAGTTCAAAATACATTATCAGATCTGATCCCTCACGCGACAAACCTGGACGAAGGCCTGATACGAGATGTAGTTTGCCCCCACCCTTCGGGGATTCATGTCTTACTTGCACCAACAAACGTCCAGATTGCCCAGGGAATTCGCGCAGAAGACATCTACAACATCTTTATTGGCGTTTCCCGATATTATGATTACACCGTGGTGGATGCAGGGGGGCAATTAAACGATATCTCAGTGACATTAATGGATGCCACGGATCGCATACTCTTGGTGACCACACCTGACCTGGCTTCTTTGCATGATACCAGCCGCTTTCTGCAATTAAGCAGGTCACTTTCTTATCCTGCTGATAAAATCCTGATGATCCTGAACAAAGCTGGGGTTGAGGGCGGCGTCAAGCTCAAAGATATCGAGACTGTGCTGCATAATCAGGTATATCACCAAATTGCAAATGACCCAGCGAATGTACTACGCAGTATCAACCGTGGGGTTCCTTTCCTGGTGTTTTACCCAAGGAGTAATGCCAGCAAATCGATCCAGCAGCTGGCCCAGAACCTCACATCGATCAACTTGCGTGAAATGGGGCATGAAAGTGTGCCAGTAGCTGGAGAAAAAGCCGGACGAGACGTATTGCTTGCGTCGAGCCGCCTGGGTTAAGCACAGCCAGTACCAATAGGATGATTTGAATGCCCTCTTTTACCGTCCTCGTCGCTATAATCAGCATTATTGTAATCGTCATCCTGACCGCTTATGGGTTGGTAATCTATGGTTTGCGAGATGTATATTACGCTGGTCAGGATATAGGTTCACGTCTGGCAACATATGTAGCATTGCCTGAGGAATCTGATCAACAACAAAGCGGTCAAAGGCGGCGGGCTGGACTATTGCGCTTACGATTGCGAATGAACAACACGCTGTCTGGATTGGCTTCTGAAAAGCTTAACCTTCAGCTAACCAGCGCAAATTGGCCAATTACCGAGTCGGAGTATGTGCTGATCAGATTTGGCGGTGTAATATTAGCTTTCCTGCTGGGGTGGTTGATTTCCATGAGGATCGAATCAGGGGCTGGCTTAGCAGTCATCGCATTCTTCATCCCCGATCTATTGCTGAGACGGGCGATTTCACAAAGACGGTTAAATTTCGGGAAACAGCTTGTGGACGTATTGATCCTGATGACAGGTGCTGTTCGGACTGGTTACAGCCTACCGCAAGCAATTGAGATGGTGAGTAAGGAAATGAAACCACCCACCTCGGAAGAATTTCGGCGTGTTCGACATGAAATTGGTCTGGGACTATCCCTCACCCAAGCCTTAGCCAACCTGGTTACCAGGATGGAGAATGATGACCTTTATTTGGTAGTTACCGCCATCAACATCAATTCGCAAGTGGGTGGGAATATCGTCACTATGTTGGAAGCGGTTGCCAGCACCATCCGCGAACGAGTGCGTTTGTTTGCTGAGGTCCGAGTACTCACCTCCCAACAAAGATTTGGTAGTTACATACTCACCTTCATGCCCGTCGCCATGGCAGCCGCTATGTTCTTCATAAACCCAACATATATGATGCGCCTGTTTGAACCACAGATATTGTGTATCCCAATTGGGGCAGCCATAATGGTCTTACTAGGGAACTTTGCTGTCAGGCGTTTTGCCAAGATCGACGTGTGAGGTTAGTTTTATGCAGATAATGCAAATTATCATCAGTATAACATTGGGTATCGCAGGTTTATTATTCATAATACTGAGTATGCGTTGGTTGAGATCAGGTAGCCTAACCAAACGGCTGGTTCAATACGTTGAAACCCCACTTGAAGATACTCATATTCGGCCGAATACCGTGCGAATCCAACCCAGGGTAATCACAGGCTCTTTCACCAGCCGCACATTTACGCCTGCTTTCCGCGCAATCGGTCGCTTCTTTGGCCGGATCACCCCTGCCGGAGCCATCGAGAATTTGGCAAGAAAATTGGTCACTGCAGGTAACCCGATGGGTTTGGGAGCACGGGAATTCTATGGCATCAGCATGGCATCCACATTACTGGGAGTGTATCTGGCATTTATTATATTCCGGCGAGGAACCACCACAACCAACGTCCTTCTCAGCATATTGGTATTAATCCTTTTCTACGCATTCCCGAAAGTGTGGCTTCATTACCTGGTGACCAAAAGGCAAAATAAAGTTAGAAAAGGTTTACCAGATGCACTGGATATGCTCAGTGTATGTGCTACCGCTGGATTGGGATTCGACCAGTCACTGCAAAGGGTTAGTGAGTATTGGGATACACCAATTGGCCACGAATTCGGGCGAGTCATCAATGAGATGGAAATGGGATTGACCCGCCGGGATGCACTGCGAAACCTTTCTGATAGATTGGATATCCGTGAAATAGCCAGTTTTGTAGCCCTGATCCTACAGACCGAACAGCTGGGGATGAGCATCAGTGATACCTTGCACTCCCAAGCAGAACAAATGCGGATCGAACGCCGTTTTAGAGCCCAAGAGCAAGCACAGAGAGCTCCGATCAAGATGCTCATACCCATGGCTATGTTGATCTTCCCCGCCTTGCTTGCGGTGATCCTTGGTCCAGCTATACCAAGTTTGATCGAGGTATTTAAAACGCCATAAGCATGGACACGTGAATGCAGGATAGGTGAATTATTTTTGGAGGCAGCATGAGTCTGAATGAAACAGGATCGTACATGGAATCTCCGTTATTCAAGGAAGCAATGGGACACTTTTGGGTTGGGAAGTGGAGTGAAGGCTTCTCAAAATTGGGGGAAGTTGAGAAAAATTTCCCCATGCAACCTGATCTTAGAACCTTGCGCCTGGAAATGGAAGTCAGATCACGCATATCTGAGTATGAGATCGAAGAAAATAAACAAAAAATGCTCCATAATCTGGCTAAAAATGGTCTGCGGATTTTCCTGACACTACTGATCGTCGCAGGAGTATTTTGGGGGATCTCAACCTATTCTGGATGGATCCAGGACCAGGTTGCCCAGGCACAATCTACTCTTTCACAGAATATGCTACAGGCAGAGATGCTTATTGAATTTCGTAACGCCCAGCAACTCATCAACGCAGGGAAATCTGATGAAGCACTGGCTGCCTATGAAAGAATCAAAACAAAAAAGCCGGATTACCCCGGCTTAGCTGAAGCAATCGGCCAGGCTCAAGCTTTAAAAGACGTTGAAGTCCAATATACACAGGCGATGAACCTGCTTCAGATAGGAGATTCAGCCCAAGCCCTGGATATCCTCCAAGGTATCAGTCAAAAAATGCCAAATTACCGGGATGTGTCCTTGCAGGTCAAAAGCCTGCAGACTCAATCAGAGATGAATTCCGTATTGCATCAAGCCGATCTGGCTTTCTCAGAAGGCCGTTATGAGGATGCGGTATCTAGCTATGAGTCGCTGCGCCTGATGGATCCATCATTCCAAACCAGCCATGTGGAAGAAAATCTTTTCCAAAGCTATCTCCAGGCTGCTCAAATGCTCCTTCTCTCTCCAGTACCTTCGCTGGAAACTTTACGAAAGATCGAAGGATATTTCACCAATGCGCTGTCATTACGACCCTTAGATCGCGAAGCGTTGGCAGCACGTACTCAAGTTCGACTAGTGCTTGAAGACAGTGTGATTGGTGAGTACGTAAAACAGGCACAGGCAGCGCTTGCGAGCGCTCCGGACTCAATGGAAGCACAACAAGCTGCTCAGCAGTATCTCAGCATGGCTCTCGCGGTGCGTCCGAATGATCCCAATGTGCTAACACAATTCAAGCTGGCTCAAGCATACATCCAGGCGGTCGATTATTTTGCCAGCAGTAAGTGGGATTCCGTCATCGAACAGCTTGAATATGTGATTGGGCAGCAAGCTGGATATGCCAACGGTACAGCTCTCCAGACCCTGTATGACGCCTATATCGCCCGCGGTTCAGATAATGTAGCCGCCGGAGAATATGCCCTGGCTCTGGAAGACTTCCAACGTTCGGCCGTTTTAGCACAACAGCTCCCTGATTCGGAACCCTTATCCTTCGAAGCGCAGACTATGATCGCTGAGGCACAAGGATTGCTCAACCATTTCCAGGAAGCCGTGCTCATTTACCAGGATGCTTTGAACACAATTGGCTTGCGTGAGCGCATCGTTGCATTACAGAATTCGCTTACAGAAACCCTCATCAATGCGGATTACTCATCCAGTGTGGGTGATTATTCAAGTGCGTTTTATGCCTATCGCAGCGTAATCCGCAACCGGGTGCGGGCATATGACCAGACGACCGTGGTCACGGTCAAAAGCGGTGATTACCTCTCCATGCTTGCGCATCGGTACAATACTACGGTAGCTGCAATTATGGCAGCTAACCAGCTGAATAACCAGCCGCGATTAACCCCAAACACGCAGCTGATCATACCTACCCTTCCATAGTGGTTCGAAGGAGAGTATATAATGTTTACCAACCGACCCGCGAAGAATGTACGCACGATTGGCCCAAATGAATATGATGTATTGGGGGAAGCTCAAACCATTGGAGGCAGCGAACAAGTCTCCGCGGATGCCTACATGATCCGGGAACGGGTTCAGCGACGGTTATTGACCGAAGCCGATGGGGAAGTTGACTTATCGCATATTCCCCAGATGCATCAGATGATCGAATCACTGTTCAACAAGGTATTATCAGAAGAAAATCTGCTATATACCCGGGCAGTACGTGCTCGCCTGTTGGTTTGGGTGATCTCCGACATCCTGGGGTTTGGTCCCTTGGAGCCATTGCTAGATGAGCCATCTATCACGGAAGTAATGGTCAATGGTTATAATAATGTTTACATTGAGCGCTTTGGAAAGGTGGAAAAAACCAAGGTCGTATTTGAAAATGAAGCCCATCTGATGCGCATCATCGACCGCATTGTTGCCCCTTTGGGCAGACGCGTGGATGAATCATCACCTATGGTGGATGCCCGTCTTCCCAATGGGTATCGTGTTAATGTAATCATCCCTCCCCTATCGCTCGTCGGTCCAATGCTGACCATCCGTAAATTCGCACAAACGCCCTACACCGCTCAAGACCTGGTGGCAAATGGTACTCTTACCCCTCCCCTGGTCAACTTTTTGAAGGCCTGCGTAGAAGCACGAGTAAATATCGTCATCTCGGGTGGTACAGGGTCTGGAAAAACCACCCTTTTGAATGTGGTTTCCGCTTTTATCCCCGGTTACGAACGCATTATTACCATTGAGGACATTGCTGAGTTGCAGCTAAAACAGGAACACGTCGGAAGGCTTGAAAAGCGCCCGTCGAATGTGGAAGGCAAAGGTGAGGTAACCATCCGCCAACTGGTAATCAACTCTTTGCGTATGCGCCCAGACCGTATTATCGTGGGTGAGGCACGTGGCGGAGAAGCCTTGGACATGCTTCAGGCGATGAACACTGGTCACGATGGTTCAATGACCACCATCCACTCCAACAGCCCACGGGATACATTACGTCGTATTGAAACCATGGTGCTAATGGCTGGTCTTGAACTACCCTTACGTGCCATCCGCGAGCAGGTATCTTCTGCTATCGACCTGATCATTCACATGGATCGCATGCGGGATGGTACCCGTAAAGTAGTCCATGTGGCAGAGGTGCAGGGAATGGAAGGGGATACGATCCTCATGCAGGATCTATTCCTATTTGACCAGACAGGTATTCAGAACGGCCGGGTAATTGGCACCTTGAAATCCACAGGATTGCGACCTTCGTTTGCGGAAAAATTCGCAGTCAACAATATCGAGCTGCCTCCAGAGATCTTTAGCGCAGGCGCGATCGTATAATCCAAAACAGTAATTGCAAAAATCTGGGTGGGAATTACCTGGATCAGATGGAATACCTGAATGGCCAAATGGCAGTGAGCTGCATTGAAGAGGCGGGGGAATGTTCAGTAGGTATTGGCGCCACCAAGGTGGGGTTTATCCCCACCTTGGTGGAAAATTTGGTTCAGATCACAGAGAATGAAAATCCACTCTTATTTACCGGCTGATCCTCCGCTACTTTTTTACTTTAAAATAACCGGAATATATAGGGGCTGGCTGAAATTATAATCATTAATTGTAAAGTTATTGCTAGGTCCATAATTATAACCAACCATGCCAATTGCTTTTCCTTCCGCAGGAGGTGCACCGCTACAAGAATAAGTCTGAACACCAGTACCACCATCGATCCTGGTAAGGATAAGCGTTACGGTACGGCTGGCATCCACCATTACTTGCATGTGAGCATTAGTCATGGGTGCTGACAGGGCGAAAAACCCCAACCCGAAAGGAGCACTAGAATTATTGTTTCCTTTGTAGCAGGCAGCGTAGTCAAACATGCCGTCTCCGTTATTATCCTGCACTTTAACAAATATATTATTCACCCCTTGACCATAGTTCAAGACGAAACCGGTGTACTGCAGCCCGGTGGCGCTATCATAGATATCACTTTCGACACTATTGCTGGTGCTGTTGTTGAAGATCGATAACCCAGGCCCTACTGGACTACTCCCTCCAAAAGCATACCCGCCAATAATCTCATAATTACTGTTTCTACCGCTCCAGCTTGGACCAATCGCTCCCGATGGACGGTCGAAGCCATCAAAAGCATAGACCCGATTGACAACAACATTATCAATACGCCCTCCGTAATAGCTGGCAATCCCCACCGCCCCCCCCTCTGCAGATGGTGCACCTGCGCAGGTATATACCTGCACGCCGCTGCCACCGTCGATATGGGTCAGGGTGAGGGTAACATAACGGTCAGGGCTCACCGTAACCTGAGCATGGGCAGAGGTGAAGGGTGATGACAGGGCGAAAAATCCCGACCCGAAAGCTGGGCCATTGTTTCCTGTATAGCAGGCGGCATAATCAAATGTACCACCGCCATCATTATCCTGCACCTTCACAAAGATATCATTCACTCCCGCTCCATAATCTAGAACGAACCCGGAGTATTGAAGACCGCCTCCCGCAGTCAGTGAGACATCCCCTCCGATTGTGCTGCTGCCCAGGCCAGTAAACAATGCAAGCGATTTATTCGTCCCCTGTGCTGCGCCATTCGTAATAGAAAAACCAGTGATAACATCAGACCAATCTGAGCCTAATGCTCCATTGGATCGGGAGAAGCTATCGTTGAAATCATTTATGCTTTGGAAATTATCAACGATTCCTCCCCCGAAGCTTGCAATGCCCACTCCATAGCCTTCAGGGAGAGGGGCACCGGTACAGGAATAAGCCTGAGTGCCGCTGCCTCCATTAATCTTGGTTAAGGTGATTACAACCGTGCGGTTGTCAGTAACCTCTACCCGCATATGGGCTGTGGTAAAGGTCGAGGACAGGGGGAAAAATCCAAGTCCAAAAGATCCACCACCTCCCTTGTAACAGGCACCATAATCAAAGGTACCGTCACCATTATTGTCTTGCACCTTCACAAAGATGTTATCAACTCCTGCTCCATAATTTAGGACGAAACCGGAATACTGTAGGCTAGGAGGCAAAGTTAGGGAAACATCTCCTTCAAGACTATTACTGGCCAGACCATTATACGTCGCAAGGTTATTGGCCGCGGATGAGCTAGAAGCGGAATGGTTGCGGATGGAGATGCTTCCATTTCGGATAAACCAGTTTGATCCGAGTGGTCCATCCTGACGATCAAACTTTTCCTGCGAAACTGGGATAGCCGGGGGAACAGATAGGTTGTCAATTCGTCCACCACCGTACGATCCCATGCCCACCGCATCACCTTCAAATGCCGGTGCACCGCTGCAGATATAAGTCTGGGCACCAGTTCCACCATCGAGCTTGGTAAGGTAAATAAACACATTTCGAGCAGAGTCCACTCTTATCTGCATGTGCGCATTAGAGAATGTTGATGATAGGGAGAAAAAACCCAACCCGAAAGATGGAGTATCATCATTTCCTTTGTAACAAGCACCATGATCAAATAAGCCGTCAGCATTATTATCCTGGACTTTGATAAATATATTTGAGACTCCGGCACCATAATTTAATACCAGGGCAGAATATTGCAGGCTCCCGCCAGGTTGAATCGCAATATCAGCTTCCAGGCTGTTTTCACCAATGCCAGGATAGATGGCCAAGTTTTCTACCGTATTTCCCAATGTGCTCTGGGCTACATGGCTAACAATTGTGATTGAACCTGCAACCAGACTCCAATTTGATCCCATGCTGCCATTCGCCCGATCAAAATCGTCTAAATTGCCATACAATGCCGGGACCCATTCTACATCTTCTTGGCTGGCATTGGGTTGGATGGTCCGGTCCTGGTCAGATGGGGTGAGCGGCTCATTCGTTGCAGGTGGAATGATATCAGGAAGGATGTCTTTTAGTGGGTTTGGGGCTTGATTGAGAGTACCAACAGGGGGCGTAGTGGCGTCAGGCTGGGTATTGTCAATCCCACCCTCTGAGCCAGGCGGAGGCCCCAGGTAAATAGGACCCACAGATTCTTCTGGAACTACCGGGGTTGTGACATATCCTGCGGGCAAAGTGTAGTCAATGGTATCCTCAGATCCCGTAGCTGGCTGTAAACCGGAATAATTCACGGCATCGACAATGGGATTCTGTTCAACTGGCTCGGCGTTGAGCTTCGCCATATCGACTGGAGGTTCCTCATTATCAACGGTTTGTAAATTTGATTTTGCCTGGGTGCCGCTTGCAACCAGTGCTTGTGAAATTATGAGAACCAGGATTAATCCAGCGCAAGCTAATCGAACGAATCGTGAATAAAAGATGTTCTGTTTCATGGCTTTCCTCCTCTATAAGATTGAATGGTAAATAAAATTAATATTGAACTTTTTGCTCTACTTAATTTTGTGGACAACACACAAAACCGCTCTATACAATAAATATATTTTTCAGCCCTTAGTATCGTATAAATTTTTGTTTTTGTCCACTCTTTTCACCATTAATATCTGTATCATTCATCAAATAACCAATCAACGAACGAAGAAGAATAATGTATGCGAGGGAATGCACCCATCGTGGGTAGTGCGAAATGGGAATACCGGTGATATCGAAATTTTCCACAGCACGCAAGGTTTGGATGCCATAATAGTGCTCTGCGGAGACGTCACGCTCACCAAGCAGGTCATGTTCAAGACGCGTCTTTGTCATATCTGCTCCAAGCTCAAGGGCATTTGAAGGAAAATATCATCAGGTTCTGGTCCACCTGGACTGCCAGGTATTGGCTGTCATACGACCAGTCGGTTTCAGTCGTCGTGCCGTACTGGCCAATATCCAAAGGGTAAAGGCTGTCAGCGTCCACATTAATCACCCAGGCATTTCCAATCTCATCAATATAGGCAATCCGGCTTTCATCTGGAGACCAATTGAGCTGCCCAGGCAGGTCAGCATATTCGGAAGGGAGTTTGGCAGGGTGGGAGGTATGGATTGACCACATATCCCAATACCTTTCAATCGGGTCACCGACCGGGGTGGAGAGACCACTCAGCACACCAAAATCCAGCGCCTGCAAGCAATTGACGCCGCAAGAAGCCAAGACCTTTAACCGTCCAGGATTTATCCATTCCACGATGGATTTCTGGCTGGAATAGTCATCCGTCCTGGCCACCTCACCGGGAAAGAGGTCTTTGGAGGCACGCCCATCTGGGTATGCCAGCCCGATGGTGTACAGGTTATCCGCACGGCGTAACCCGAGGTAAGCAATGGCACTGGCATCTGGAGCCCAGGTGAGCTCACCCGCCACCTGCGTTGCCAGGCGAGTGGGTGTATCGAACAGCGGGGATGAGAGAATGTTCAGCTCGCCCACATTCCAGCTTGAACCTGGTGTGGAGGCGATGTAAGCGATTACGTCTGCAATGGGGGACCAGGCGATCAGGTCACCCTGGGGGTGCTCCACCCGGATCATTCCTTGCTCGGTTATTGCGCAGGCTTGAGGTGATACAACTTGCATATCAGGGATGCTGGAAGTTGGCTCAGGAGTGGGCGTAGCCTCCCCGGTCGTGCCACCCAGGATGGTGCAGGCAGAAACCCCCAGGAGCAGGTATATGAATAATGCAGATAATTTAGCTAGGGAGATATAACGCATTGCCAGATCTGAGGGATATTTTGCTTGGGGTCATGGGTAATTTAAATCCAACCTTATTATAAGGCAACTTACATATATCTTGGATTTGGATTAAATCAAAGACCTGCCGGGTTACGGCAGGTCTTTGTGACATCGTTAATGATTCAATTACATAGGGATGACATTGGCTGCCTGCAGACCTTTAGGGCCCTTCTCGATGGAGAACTCCACCTTCTGGCCTTCCTGCAGTGAGCGGTATCCGTCAGATTGGATCGCAGAGTAGTGGACGAAGACGTCCGCGCCATCGGGCTGGGACAGAAATCCGTAACCCTTGCTCCCGTTGAACCATTTGACTGTGCCGATAATTCTTTCAGACATTGAATTTACCTCCGTAAGGTATGAAAAAAGATGTGTGGTGCGCCTTCAAATCCATCGGAGCAGTCAAAATAAAACAGCCCAAGGAACGAGCCTTGGACCGTCTTCTTTTACTTCTTCCAACGAGAACTTTCTGGCTTTCCTACAGCCCAGAAGTCTACCAGTGAATCATTGAAACGTCAAGCTATATTGGAGGGAAGTTGTAATAATTCTAATAAACAATTACACTACGAAATATACAAAGGACATGAAGGAAGTTGAAAAATAGATTTCTACGTGACTGGCGGGAAAAAGCAATATCCCGATTAATTAACCCAGGTCAACGTACTGGAGGAAAGTGTGGAATTGCTCCACGGTAGCCACCCCACCCCCCTGAGCAAGCCTCACATCACCTCCGCCCCGACCGTTGATCAGGATCAATTGACGGGTGAGGAGCTGACGGGCATCTTTGCCACTCCCATCGCTACAGGTGACGATTAATGATACTTTCTGCCCATCGTAGGAGGTCAGGAAAGCAACCATACCTGCCACCTTTTTAAGCTCCTCTGCCAACAAGCGCAGCTCAACGATAGGACGGCTTTCAAAGCTTGCCCGCACCAACTTAATACCAGCGCGGTCTTCAGCCTCAGCAACCAGCTCACGCGCTTCATTTTTGACACTCGTCTGCCGAAGAGCTTGTAATTCTTTCTGAAAAATGCCGAGCTGATCCGCCTGTTTACTCATTATCTGAGGGATATCCTGCCAGCTGATGCTCATCTGATTAGCGAGCCCGGTGAGTACATCGAACATCTGGCTAAACATTTCCAATGCCTGCAAGCCGGCGATGAAATAAACCCGCAGCTTATCGTTCTGGCGTTCGGCCTTGAGCACCTTGACCAGCCCGATGCTGCCGGTGCGTAAAACATGGGTGCCACCGCAAGGAGAATAATCATACGCATCTATCTCGACAATCCGGATATTCTCGTTTACCTTGGGAGGACGGCGAAGAGGAATGGTCTGGAGCTGCTCCGGCGATACAAAATAGGTTTTAACGAGCCTGTCTTCATAGATGATCTGGTTTGCCTGAAGCTCAGCCTGCTCCAGATCGGTATGGTTAATCTGGGTGGCCATGACATCCAGCGTGGAAGGGGAATAGCCATTGATGTTGGCAGAGATGGTCTCATAACCCGTCTGGCGCAGGATGCATTGAGTGAGCAGGTGCTGGGCAGTGTGGTGCTGCATGTGTCTCAACCGGCGTTCAGCATCGATGCACGCCTGCGCGGAGCCCAAATGCACCTCCCCCTCCACAACATGTACCAATTGGGAATGAGCATCGTCTTTAAAGACGTCCACTACCCTGGCGGAGCTGATCATACCGGTATCGTGCTCCTGCCCACCGCCGGTGGGGTAAAAGTACGTGTGGTCCAGCACCACACCAGTCCGTCCATCCGGCATGGAGAGACGATCCACGACTTCAGCCTCGAACTCAAGGATATTGACGTCTTGTTGGTATAAAAGCTGTGAATCCATGCGGCTGATTATATCTTACCCAACAAGTAATAATAAGCCTGTGGTCAGTGCACACCATTGGCAAAACAAAATTTTTTTGAATAATCTACGCAGGTTACGTATCTAGGATTACTAGTACGATGAGGTCAAGCAACTCGAACTCTACTATTGTCAGAATCGAAAAATGCGAGCACAATACTTGTAAAGAAATAAAGCAAAGATTTAAGACAAATCAAAGATCAAAAAGGTGAAGAAATGACGACTGTATTAAACCACATAATATTTGGCTTGATAAACCAACCTCAAATATGGATTGAGCAAAAAGGAGAAAAAATGACCGATGCATTAAACCCGACTGAACAGGAAGATCAGAAAATTAAAGTGAAGGTCCAGGGCGGTTCTTCAGGGGCAGTCTACGGACTGGGCCTAATTGGCGCGTGCGTTTATTACATCAGCCGGGCAACTACATTTCAGCAGAAGTTATTAGGTTTCTTCAAGGGCCTCGTCTGGCCGGTGTTTTTGGTCTATAAGCTGTTAGAATTCCTGGATAAATAGTAACCTGATGCACCCATCCGGCAAAGTGAACCGGCATAACCTGTGCCTCAAATTCGAGGACTGATCTTGCCTGTACAGGCATTAAATTTATACAACCGATTACCTCTTACCCAACTTAAAATAATCAGCCTGTGGATAACAGGAAACACAGGCTGGTTCGCCCTGAGCGCTAATGGACATATTGCCTGAATGAGTGACTAAGCGCCTGATTACTTTCATTAGCCGGGTACTAGTCGGCTATACGAATTAATACTGGGATTGGTCAAAGGTTTGAATATACAGTTTCCTCATACCTTTTGTAGCGTGGGTCGACAGAATCGCTGGTACACAATTCACTACCCTCTGATCCAATTTAGCTCAGGCGGTCACTTTCTCACCGCATTCGGGGCAGAATTTGGTACCTAACGCCAGCTTCGCGCCACATTTGGCACACTTGGCTTCACTCTCTATCTTCGCCCCGCATTCCGGGCAGAACTTCACCTTGGCTGCCAGGGGTTTACCACAGTTCGGGCATGTGGCTCGCACCCCTTCACGCCATTCCTTCTCTTTAAGCATGGCCAGGTCTTCCTCAGCCACTTTGGAGTGAGCCCAAATCTCTTCCGTTGTACGGCTAGCCTGAGCAGCAGCCATTTCAACCCCCAGGTCGGGAGCGCATTCCTTGCACAAGCCGCGCTTCTCATTCCAGCATGTTTTACGGCACACCCAGTTGGTGCAGCGCGGGCACTGGATGAAATCTGGTTTGATCTCCTCCACTGCTTTCAGAAAGGCATCATCGTGAGCCTTTTCCCAGGCGGCTGAGCGCACACTTTCACCTGCATTGGATAGGCTGTTGAACAATCCACCGAAGATATTACTGGCGGTATTCAAGGCGGTCGCGGCAGTGCCCAATGCCGAGCCCTGGAAGCGGGTGCGATAACCCGTCCCGCAGCGGTCGCACTTGAATTCAAATTGGAACCCCTGGCTGGTACTTAAATCTTCATAATTGCGCGTAAATTCGATTCTCTCACTCATCTTTTATAACTCCGGATATCATTATGACTAACTCTTCGATTATAGCACTGGCTGATAGACCCGAATCACAGTCCACAGGAAGAGCATCACCCAGGCAGACCATTTGGACGGGTGCTCCTTCAGGGATATAGTAGTGCTCATATACCCTCCGATCGATAATTGACTATAAATTGGAGGTTTTTGCTTTTGGTGCAGCAGATTGCTTGTTGCGGCGTAATGGGGGGCCGGTAAACTTTTCCAACCAGCTATCCGGTGACAGTAAGGGTCGGAAACCTGCGTATTTCTTGTATAGATCATGGGCATCGCGAGTATTTAGCATGATTCGGCGTAAGCCCTTGACGTCTGGATGTTCCATCATACACTCCACCAACCACCGGCCTAAGCCACTACTACGATGGGAGGGAAGGATGAACATATCGCAGATCCAGCCCACCGTAGCACCGTCGGTCACGATACGGGCGAAGCCGACCTGCTGATTACCTTCGTAAAGCCCAAAACAGAGTGAATTTTCGATCGATTTGCGTACGATGCTCATGGGGCGACCGATCGCCCAATGAGCGGTGGTGTAGAGGAAGTGATGGATCATCCCCTCGTCCAACTTGGTTTTATCGGTACTGATTTTGTATTGTTCTCTTTGCCACTCCATAGGATCCTCTTCAAGACATACTTATATAAAATGCGATATGAAAAATATACTGTAAAAAACCATTTTATCGTATTCGGTTGGTATGATTTACGACTTGCGGATTTTCTCCGTTGATCAAACCTGATTTCTATAATCTATTGGGGGGTTTAACTGGCGTATACGGCATGGTAAAGAAACCACGCACATCGCGGTAATGGTTGCCAGCCACCAGCTGAGTGGATTTCAGACCCATGACCGTCTGGAGTCCTGCAGGCGAACGCTCCTCGCCCAATACCTGTGAAGTAGACTGGATGGCGACATCGTCTCTACCAGGCAGGTTGGGGTCGTAGATATGGATCGTAAGCCCTCCCGCTGCATCCGATTGGTAAGCATAAGCCAGCACCTGGTGGTTGTTGAAGATCAGTCTGGAAAGCTCACCCAGCCTCGTGGCATGCTCGTAAATGAGCGCCAATATCACCAGGTTCTTCTCATCCAGTTTCCGGTGGAACTGATTGAACTCATCCGCGGTACGCCGCATTGTTCCCACCGGTGTGTCGTCGGGCAAGCTAGTCCATTGTGCCACTTTGACAATCTCCTGCCCCAGTCCACCCAGCGAGTCCAACTGCCGCTGGAATAAATAGCGCTGCAGGCGTGTGCCTTGTTTCGGCACATTCATGCTTGGTGGGATGGGTCTGCCTGCCAGGGCAAAATCATAGACCGCGGCACACATGCCTCCGCACAAGCCGTACTTTGAGGATACCTTGCGGGAGCTCATAAAGGCAGGTGTGGAATAGGGTAAAAAATAACCTGAGAAGCTGTTAATGAACTTGAATCCATGGGTGGAAGGCAGAATTTCTACAGGTGGATTCTCCGGCAGGTAAAATTTAGCCTTGAAAATCCCCATGGATTCGCTGTGCTCGCAAATATGACCATTAAAGGTATAAGTAAATCGAAGGTATGGGAGGTATAAATCCCCCAGGTCTGGCAAACGCAGCCCGTGCTCTTCAGCCTGTGGGTTGCCAGGCTGCTCGGGTGTGCCAGGCAGATGGAAGGAATGGTAATCCAGGTAGCGTAAAGGCTCGTAGATAAGACTGAAATGCCCCTGTTCGTCGGAAAGACCAGGGGTTAAGGTAAGGTCATCATCCTCCTTGCCGGAGGTATCTTTATCAAAAATGCGCACAACCACATTCGATACGGGGTCACCATTGGCGTAATGGATACTACCAGTAAACTTGATTTTCATCCTCTATCTCCATATCTCCAGATTATAGCAAAAACGGCCTGCATAAAACCACCGTCTTAGCCTTCGAGCCTTCCCGGCGCCAACCCCAATTCCTTCGATAGATCACCCTGGTGATGGGCAACTTCATCCTGATGGGAGGGGTGATCAACGCTTTCATCCAGCCCAACATGACCCGCCTGCCGGAGGAGATCTGGCAAGGCACGCTCGATTTTGCCCTCATCAAGCCCGCGGATGCCCAGGGTTTGATCAGCATACGCATAATCAAAACCTGGTCTTCAAATATTGAGAGCTCAGAACTTCCAGGTCTCCCCCACCCCATGCAGCAAGCGGGGATTGAGGACTTTAAACCCTTCCGCGTGGGTGCAACCGGGAGTGGTGCAACTCCCAGCGTGCATGCGCTCCCGGAGCTCCACCCACATGTGTAATATGGGGAAATCGTCGGGGCTGAACTGAGCCTTATAAGTATCCAGCGCTTGGTGCTTGTTTTCACGGGTATGCGTGATATCGAAGTACGTGTTGGGTGTAAAACTGTTATAAAAGGCAATTCCGAGGATCTCATGCGGCTGGTAGGCGGCATCCACCTGCGGATCGGTGGTCAGGCGCATCATGCTATACAGGATGGTCGCTTCAGCGACTGCTTTTCCCGTGCGGACGTGGTCTGTATGGGCTTCGTAAGGTGTCCAGGGGTCCACGGTGAGGATGAAATCGGGGCGCAGCATGCGGATATGCCGGATAATGCCGCGCCGTACCTCAAAATGGTCAAATGGACCCGCATCAGGGAATCCAAGCCAGTATTGTCCTTTCACACCGATCAGAGTCCCTGCGTGCGCCTGCTCAGCTTTGAGCTGGCGGGTGGCCTCCTGTGAGCTAAGCTTATTGTCGATCACTCCCACCAGGTCATCCGTGACGGTCAGATAATAGATCTCCGCCCCCGCTCGTGCCAGGGAGATAAGGGTACCTCCAGCACTGATATCATTATCATCATAATGCGGCTGAACTGCCAAAACCACCCTGGCAGATAGCAAATCAGGTTTGGGAAGGACTTGTTCCAGATCCATGATAGGTCTCCTAAGGATAGACATTGAAATGTGCTAAAATCTCTCGAAGTTAGCCATCTCCTATATTTAATATAGACTCATTATATCAATGAGGAATTTATAGGTGTTAATTAGATTTCAGGGATTTGAAACCCGTAAGGGATGATTAATACGAACTGATAAAAGGAAAAATCTATGATTCCACAAAAACTATCTGGAAATGACCCCAGCGGTCGAAAAGAGATTGACACCCTGTGCTGGCTGATCGAAGATGCCTTCATGGGTAACTCTTCAGATTCCTTTATGAATAATCTGGCTAACGTCCGGGAGCAAGACTGGATTGCGCTGCCACCCGGTGGTGGGCGATCCATTGCGGATATCCTGGAGCATGTTGGCTGGTGCAAATGGATGTATGAAGACTATGCCTTTGGCTCAGCCAGCCTACGTGGTGACCAACCACCCGTGA
Source organism: uncultured Anaerolineaceae bacterium (assembly GCA_964642565.1). Taxonomy (GTDB): domain Bacteria; phylum Chloroflexota; class Anaerolineae; order Anaerolineales; family UBA4823; genus FEB-25. The sequence continues at coordinate 18,386 of CAZXPK010000015.1, read as the reverse complement.
TCCCGGCAGGTGGTGCCCGCTCCCGACCGCATGCTGAGCTGCTGGCCTGGCTCAAGGAAGGCCAGAATAAATGGCTTGCCTCGGTGCGCGCCTTGCCAGATGACACCGAGCTTGAAAGCGACCGGCTCACTAATTGGGGCGAGCGGATGAAAACGCGCATTATTATCCGCAGCATGATCGGTCATGACTACTACCACGCAGGAGAGATCAACCACCTGCGCTCCTTGCTGCAGGGAAACGATCGCTGGGAATATGAGTAACCACAATATATCCGGCTCTTTATAGCTGAAGGGACCACAAACATACCGAGGATAGGAGTTTTTCAGTGATGAGTGACGTGCAGATTCCCGGGAAAAATAATGTAACACTCCCACAGATCGATTTCATCTGGGGAGTGAAAATCGCCATGCGGGATGGGGTTCAGCTGAATGCCACGCTTTATAAGCCCAGAGGCACGGAAACATCACCAGCCATCTTCACCCTTACACCGTATATATCGGATGGGGCACATTTGCGAGGGGTATATTTTGCCCAACATGGTTATGCCTTTGCCGCGGCGGATTCGCGCGGGCGGGGCAATTCGGAGGGTGTCTTTGAGCCATTTGCGAGTGAGGCGTGTGACGGGTTCGACATCGTTGAGTGGCTGGCAAGTCAGCCATGGTGTGATGGGCAGGTGGCAATGTGGGGTGGTTCGTATGGAGGCTATGACCAGTGGGTTACATTGCGGGAAGCACCACCGCACCTGAAAACCATTGTCCCGGTGGCATCCGCCCATGCCGGTGTGGATTTCCCATTTCTTAAGAATATATTTTCTCCATCTGAAATGCAGTGGCTGAATTATACAAGTGGGGTTACGCGCAATGAGACCATCATGGACGACCCCGAATTTTGGGTGGGGAAATTCCAGGAAATGTACCAACAACACCTACCCTTTAAGGAGCTGGACCGCATTGTGGGCAATACTTCGACCTTTTTCCAGACCTGGGTTGCACACCCCCATCCTGACGAGTATTGGGATGAGATGGCCTTCCCCGCAGAGCAATATGACCGGATCAACATTCCTATTCTGACGATCACTGGACATTATGATGACGACCAGCCCGGGGCGATGGAATATTATCGCAACCATATGGCGTCGAAATCTCCTGCCAGGGAGATGCATTACATCATCGTTGGTCCGTGGGACCACGCCGGGACGCGCAATCCGAAGATTGAATTTGGCGGACTGAAGTTCTCAGAAACCGCGATCCTGGACATGAATAAAATCCATCAAGAATGGTACGACTGGACTATGAAAGATGGAAAGAAACCCGCCTTTCTCAAGAAACGCGTGGCATATTACGTGATGGGCGAAGAAAAGTGGAAATTTGCCGACAGTATCGAGGCAATCGGGGCTACGGCGAAAAAGATGTACCTCTGGTCCGTCGAAGGCGCTAACGATGTCTTTCACTCGGGCTCGCTGGAGAATGATGCCCCCAAAGGCAGGCTTTCAGACGCATTCACCTATGACCCACTGGATAAACGCATCGGTGACCTGGAACGCATGCTGATCCAAGACTATCTCACCGACCAGACCTACGACCTGAACTTGTTTGACAATGGTTTGGTCTACCATTCGGCCCCGTTCACCCAAGAGATAGAAATCACCGGTTGGGTCAGGTTTTTTGCCTGGATCTCCTTGGATGTGCCGGATACCGATTTCAGGGTCAGCCTGGCAGAGGTCTTACCCGATGGGAAGATGATCAAACTGACTCAGGACCTGCTGCGGGCACGCTATCGTGAGTCGAAGCGGGTGGAGAAGATGGTCATACCAGGTGAGATCAACCTGTACGTATTTGACGGATTTACCTTCTTCTCCAGGCGGATTTCCAAGGGTAGTCGTCTGCGGTTAACTGTCAGCTGTACGAATACTATTTATCTCGAGAAGAATTACAACAGCGGAGGGATCGTCGCTGAAGAATCGGGTAGGGATGCGCGCACAGCGCATGTGACCCTTTACCACGACAAGGTCCATCCAAGTTATGTGGAGCTACCGATCGTAGGGTAATTACATACCTTGAAATCAAACAAAGCGTATACCCCGAGGTTACATTAGTTAATGACGGTTGGGTGATTATGGGTCAGGCTCGGTCTTGAGAGTGAGCCTTATGGCATTGGCCAAATCCCATTCATAAATTCAGCGACCATGGCTCTTAGCTGATTGAAATCTACCTCATAGATAAAGGTGTTGACATTTCTGTTTGGATCATAAATATCGCTCGCCGTAAACATTTCTTGCGGGAATGAATCGGCCACAATATTTTCATTGGGCACTGCCTGAGCGATGCAAATCAGGCTATTGATATCACTCGGGCTTAAGTCGGTCTGAACGGAGGATATGAACTGCGCCACCAATTGAGGTAATTTGGGGACCATATCTGATCTGAGCAGCTTCTTCCGCAAGGCACTCAAGAGGATTTTCTGGTATTCCATACGCTGAAATGTAGACGGGATACGATTGGTCGCTAAAGCCAGGGCAAGCTCCCCATCCAAATGATGTGTTCCCATGGGTATGAATAACTTTGGATCTGGTCTGTCATTACCATAGTTTAGATCGATGGGATAATCCACCGTGATATCCACCCCTCCTACCGCATCAACCATCCGCACAAATGTTTGAGTATCAATGGCGAGATAATGATCCACTCGCAATCCAAAGTTGAAGTCCAGAGTCCGCGCCAGCAAACCTGGCCCTTCGCCGGGACCATCATAATAGCCCATTCCAGGGTTGCCGTATAAATATGCCTGGTTAAGCTTTCCATGCGTGATCCCATAATGATCGGCGATGCCCGGTATTTCCACCCACAGGTCACGCGGAAAATCGATCACCATGATATTGGGGATCGTGAAATCAATTCTCACGGCATGAATCGAATCCGCCAGACCATAGAGATAGCTTGTTCCTCGCTGGTCAGATCCGATCGCCAGAATAGTCATCGTGGCAGGTCCATTACACAGCGGCTGCTCGGTTGCTGTGGGTGACGGTACGGGTGTTGCCAATCCACCTGAATTGGCTGGCGGTGTTGAGGTTGCAACCAGATTGGAGGACGAAGCTTGTTCAACCGGTGTAGGTGATATGGAAGAAAAAGACGTCGTCGTAGGAGTTAATGTGGGCAAGTCCAGGCTTGGACCAAGCGGCTTATTCCACTGAAT
>CAZXPK010000015.1:7889-15094 GCA_964642565.1 uncultured Anaerolineaceae bacterium | reverse complement strand
TGGATTGAGTAAATGGAGATCCCGGATCTTATGGCCAGGTCCCGTTCATAAAATCGGTGAGATAGGCGCGTATCTGGTTGAAATCAGTCTCCAGGATATAGGTGTAGACCCGGCGATATGGGTCATAGATGCTCCCGGACCCGAACATATCGTCTGGAAATGCCACTGTCGTGGTATTGTCGTTGGTCAAGGATTGCCCAATACAAGCCAGCTTGCTAATATCACTCGGACTTAGATCCGTCTGGACGGATTGTGTAAATTGAGCAATGATTTGCGGCCATACGGAGATCATCGAAGGACTGAGCAGCTTATTTTCTAAAGCCTTCAGGACCATAGTTTGATACCTGGCGCGTTGAAATATGGTAGGGATGCGATCCCGTGCCAGCTGTAATGCCTGGGTGCCATCCAAATGGTAATCCCCTGGTTCGTATACTAGAGCGGGATTGGCACCGTCCTGATCTTGGTTTAAATCGATCTTTGAATCTATATGGATATCAATGCCATCCACTGCATCAATGAGGCTGACAAAGGTTTTCATGTCCATGGCCAGGTAGTGATCCACCTGTAAGCCAAAATTTAATTCCAGCGTCTGAGCGAGCAACCCCGGTCCTTGGCCCGCACCATCATAATATCCCATGCCTGGGTTACCAAAGAAATAAGCCTGGTTGAGTTTCCCATGAGTGATGTCATAGTGGTCCGATATGCCGGGAATTTCCACCCATAGATCTCGTGGAATATCCAGCAGCATTACCTTGGGAGTGGTAAAGTCAATGCGGACGATGTGGATGGAATCTGCCAGACCGTAGTAATAGTCATCCTCTCTCTCGTCCGATCCAACAAGCAGGATCGTCATCACCGACGGACCATTGCAGAGAGGTTCGCTGGTAGCGGCAGCTGGCTGAAACAAATCCACAATTTTTGATATCAGAGAGGATGGGGTTGGCGTGGCTTCAGGCACTGATGTTGCATTTCCTTCATTTGCGATCGGTAATGTGGAAGGATTTCCTCCCTGTTCGGGCACCATGGTGGTCAGGGCTAAGCTTGGACCAAGCGGTTTGTAATACCACAGAGCCACCAGCACAAATACCAAGGTTGCTGCAGCAACGATAACTTCAAGAATAATCAGTGAGATTAATTTTCTATTACTCATTTTTCACAATACCATTCGGATCTTTCATCATACCAAAAGTGGATCCGGTTATAAACGGTCCTCCTAATCAAATTAAGTTACCAATACTGCGAAATCCGATGAAATGGGCAGTGGAATAACCCCTGATTCCCACTACCCCATTGATTCTGTTTGATGAGGTCATGAAGCTTTGATGGGTGCAATGCTACCACCGCTGCTTTATCAAGATCATTAGCATAAATTAATTCGTACCGATTACCACAGGTTTCCAATAAGGCATCTGGTCATCCGCGGGGTTCTGGGTCAGGTTGGTCGGCGCAGAGCCATCAGAATTCATGCTATAGATTTCCCAATTGCCATCCCGATTGGTTTGGAAAGAGATCAAGCTTCCATCAGGTGACCAGGCAGGTGACCAATCACTTTCTGGGTTATTGGTCAGGTTAACCCTGCCACTGCCATCTTCATTGATTACAAATATATCCCCATTACCATCGATATCTGCTCGAAAGGCAATCTGCTTTCCATTGGGAGACCAGGCAGGTCCGTAATCGATCTCGCTCCCATTGGTCAAGCGAACCACGCCAGAGCCATCCACATTCATGCGGTATAAATTATTAACTCCGGTTGGGTTATCCCGGTCAGAGACGAAAGCGATCTGGGTACCATCGGGTGACCACGTTGGAGCAAAATCATCCGAGGGGTTATTGGTGATCCGTTTGACATTCGTGCCATCCGCATTCATGATATAAATCTCATTGTTGCCATCCATGCGGGAGGTGAATGCAATCTGGAGCCCATCGGGTGACCAGGTGGGGAAGCCTTCATCGACGCTAGGGCGACCAGACAAGTCGACCGGATCCGTGCCATCGGCGTTCATCAGACCGACGAAGCTATTCGTGAGCCCAAAACCGGTGAAAAGTAGCTGAGTGCCATTGGGTGAAAATGGGCCGGGGAAAGTATTTGAATCCCCCATGGTCAGTCGGGTTACATTTCCATCGGAGGTGTTCAATAAATATATGTTCGTGTAATCTCCATCGCGGTTCGAGCCGAACACGATCACACCGCTTCCACCCAAGGGAAGCGGTGTGGGGGATGGGGCCTGGGTTTCAGTGGGGATGGGAAGCTCGGTGGGGACTGTGGTTGGCTCATGGGTAGGCAGGGCGATAGCTGTGGGTTGCCCAAGTGTCGGTGCCACAGGGGTGTTTACGATTTTCTCGGTGGGTATGGTTTTTGGGCTTGCCGTTGTACAGGCAACAATCAATAATAAAAAAGCCATGAGCGGAATAATGCGCTTGCCGAACGAAAACATAAATCTCTCCTCCAAATTCAAAGGGCACGGACTTTTGACCGCGAGGATTAAGACGTTCGATGGCAACTATTGGTTCCCGATCTCACGACAGATCACTGGAAATATGTGCGTTTCTCTCCAAGAATGTCCGTATCATCTGCACGGCTTTACCTACACCATCCTCATTTTTCAATTTGTCCCCCAGAATCTCAGCGTTGTGGCGAAGTGCAGTGTTATTAACCGCCCTGTCGATGGCATCCGCCAGATTATCTATATTAAGTCTGGTAAAAGAGATGGGATGCGGGCCGCAACCAAGATGATGGACACGTTCACCCCAAAACGGCTGGTCAGCAAAGAATGGCACTACCACGGTTGGCCTTCCGTGCCGCAACCCAAAGCTAGATATGGTTGAACATCCCCACGCGAGCCTACCGCAACAATGGATAGATGCATCAGATGGGTCTATCGGGCTGGTGTCACGCTCCAGGGATAGCCCATTTAATGAAATCCACCAGCTCACCTTTCAGCTTGACCAATGAGGGGATGTGGATATACATCATGTGCCCGGCTTCAAAATACCCCAAGCGCAAGTTATCTAACAAGGACTTATCCAAGCCCAGGTGCTTGAAGGTGTAGCGGGTGGCAAGGTAAGGTGTCGCCAGGTCATAATAGCCGTTCGCTACGTACACTTTCAGATGTGGGTTGGTGGTCATCGCCTTGCGGAGCGTTTCGGCCACGTTTACATATTCATTCTCAAATTCAGCGAAGCTCCATGGATACACGCGTTCAGACAAGATCTCATATGGCAGGTCGGATTCGAACTTGAGCTCCCCGCGCACGTAATCATTCAGGGTGGCAGTGTACGGACCTGCTGTGTTGCTCATGCTCGGGTCAAATTCAAAATGCTCTCCCGCCGAATCACGGTCGATACCCTTGAAACGGCTGTCTAGCCTGCCAACGGTGCGTTTGGCATGGCGCAGCAACTCCTTGGTGAACCTGAATATTTCGATGCGCAGGTTGGTGCGCTCAATGTAATCTTCCGAGAGACCGGTATAGCGAGCCAGCTTGCGGGCAACCGACAGCCGTTCTTCATCCTGGAGGTCATCCCCTTGCAGTAGCGCGTTGGCATACTCACCCATTGCAAAGTTTTCGACCTCCGCAAGCGTGGCGTATAAATCCTTCTCCAGCTCATCACTGAGGCGGTGGTGGAACCAGGCAGTGGCGGTATAAGTGGGTAGGAACAGGATATAAGGCAGGTCATTGCCGGTATGGAAGTCAGCTGTCTGAAAGTTCAAGATGGATGAGATCAACATAATCCCATTCATATACATCCCATGTCGCTCCTGCAGGTAACCCGAGAGTCCGGCGGCACGGGTAGTGCCATAGCTTTCACCGATTAGGAATTTGGGTGAAGTCCAGCGCTGATAACGCGTGGTGTACAAGCGGATGAAGTCTCCCACCGACTCGATATCCTTCTTGAAACCGTGGAACTGCTTGGGCTTTTCACCCGGAACTGCCCGGCTGAAACCCGTGCTGACCGGATCAATAAAAACCAGGTCGGTCAGGTCGAGCAAGGAAAAGGCATTATCCACCAGCTTGTAGGGTGGAGGGTAGGCAAAACCTTCATCGTCCAACAGCACCCGGCGTGGGCCCAATAACCCAAGGTGCAGCCAAACGGAGGAAGAACCCGGGCCTCCATTAAACGAGAATGTCAATGGGCGTTTGTGCTGGTCCTCCACATCATCACGCGTATAAGCCACAAAAAAGATCGAGGCGCGCGGCTTTTCCCCTTCCGACTCTCCTTCCTTCTCACCTTTCTTTTCAGCTTCCTCCTTTAAAACCATCGTGCCGCAGGTAACGGTGTAATGGATCTCCTGCCCATCGATGATCAGGCTGTGTTTGGTCTCCACCAACACATCCTTGGGGGCAGGCGGGGTGGTTTCTTCGCTTTTCTTGGCTTCCTTTTCCTGTTCAGTCATGCTTGTCCTCTCCTGATTAAATTAATGAAATCGTCGATGATTACAATGGTTTTATTGCCTCTAATTTCCCCGTTTTTCGCCGGACACTAAGCGGATGGATCATTTGGAGTGCCCATCGGTAATGCTCGCAGGTATTGCCCGCGATCCATGCCATCAGTGGAAGCTTTCCCGTCCATGGATAAACATGGAGTGCGAGCATTTCTTCTTCGGGAATCTTCTCAATCACGCACAATATCTGTTGGTAGGAGGCATGGAAATCTAGCATCACCCCATCCAGCGGTCGGTCTTTGTGCCTCAGGCGATATTTCTCGTTCAATTGTCCCATCTGTCGCCAGTTATACCCCGCTTCGGGAGTCACTACAGCTTCACCCCGCCTGCCAGCTTCATACCATCTGATCCATCGTTGTTCCCAGTCCACCAGGTGCTGCAAGATATCTTTGACGGACCACTCCCCCATGCTCCCTGGATACACAAGCTCTGCGGGAGTTAAACCAGCAATTTTCCGATCCAATTTTGCCCGCTCGGTAAAGATGGACTCAAGCAGCTCGGCTTTATTCTTCAGACGCATATCCACCTCCGGGATGATTTTACCACCCGGCAAGCTTCAGGATGGGTGGCATTAATCTATTCATAATCCAGATTGCCACGAATGATACAATTATTCTGCTAAAATGCTATTCTGTGCCCGGGATGAAGACATATGTCTGACTTTCTCACCACGCCAGGTTTCCTTGGAACAAATGCCACCCTTCGTTCAGATCTCACCCTCGTTTTAATCTTGCTCACGGCACTCTTGTTCAATATTGGTTTTATCCTGGCAAGGCGAAAAGAGTTTATAGCCCATCGCTGGGTGCAGACCAGCGCGGTAATATTAAACACCCTGGTGGTATTGATCTCGATGGTTACTTCTTATATCATTCACATTCTGCCCGGTATTCCAGCCAAATTGAATCAAGGTGACTATGCCGTGACAACCGTGCATGGCATCATTGGAGCAGTTGCTCTGCTGTTGGGTGTATTTGTTGCTTTGCGGGGTAATGAGCTGGTGCCAAAGGGCTTACGTTTCAAAAATTACAAACTATTCATGCGCTGGGCATATGCGCTCTACATGCTCGCCACCCTCGGTGGAGTCGCCGTCTACATCATTGTGTTTGTATTCGGTATATAAGGACCGACATGCTCTACGTCCAAATCGTCTTCCTGGTGCTATCCCTGCTTCTGACATTCATGTTCTTTGTATATGGGTTCAATCACTACTTTTTATTGAGTGTCCTGCGCCGTTACCGCACTCCCCAACTTTTACCTGAGGCGACTACCAAGCGACCCTATGTCGCAGTTCAGCTGCCTGTTTACAATGAACGTTACGTGATCCGGCGCCTGGTGGAATCTTGTGCGCGTATGGTCGAACAATACGGCATCGATAATGCGGAGATCAACATTCTGGATGATTCGAATGACGACACCGTCCAGCTTATCGACGAGGTTGTCAGCGAATATCAGCAACAAAACTTTCACATCCATGCCCAGCGCAGACCTGACCGCCAAGGGTTCAAAGCGGGTGCATTACAGGTCGCTCTCGAAAATACAAAAGCTGAATTCATCGCCATTTTCGATGCGGATTACACCCCTCACAGTGATTTTCTGTTACGTACGATTCCGTATATGCTCCAGGATGAAAAGCTGGCCATCGTGCAAAGCCGGTGGACGCACCTTAATCGCTATTACAACCGGGTGACCAGTGCGGTTTCGATTGGTATTGATGTACACTTTTTTGTCGAGCAAACCGGTCGCTATGCAACCAGGTGCTTCCAGAATTTCAACGGGAGTGGAGGCGTGCTGCGGAAGTGCGCTTTACTCGAAGCTGGTGGCTGGCAGGCAGATACGCTGGCTGAGGACCTGGATGCCAGCTATCGCATGCAGATGAAAGGCTACCAGGTGTTGTTCCTCAAGGACCTGCCCAGCCCGGGTGAGGTTCCTCCCACCGTCCCAAGCTTTAAAAAACAACAGGCTCGTTGGGCAAATGGATCGCTGCGGACTGCTCGAAAGCTGCTGCCGTCGATCCTGCCCAACCACAAGTTCAAGTTTTATCAGCGGCTTGAAGCTTTTATCCACCTGACTGGATACATACTTCATCCGATGATGTTCGTTTCATTTCTCCTGGCGAGCTTTGGGACAATTTTCGAAGTGGATACCTTCCTGGTGCATTCGCACATGCTGACCCCATTGGGTGGTGCCTATGCTGCCTTCGACCCGCTCACAGCCGCTAAGGTGCACGACCTGAGCTGGGGTGCCCTGGATGCGATGATCCTCTTGAGCATGGTAGCAGTCTGGTTATCTCCACTGGTGACCTTAAAACTTCAAAAGCTCTCGATCCGGAAAAACCTGCCAGGTCTGCTGGTGCTGTTCTTGCTTGGCAGTGGCATTAGCGTGAGCAATACGGTCGAAGCAATTAAAGCTTTGCTCACCAACCGTATCTGGGAATTTAAACGAACGCCAAAGTATGCCAATCTGCAGAGCAAGGAAGGATGGCGCAACCGCCGCTACCAGGTACCCCTCGATTTCGTCTTCCTGCTCGAGCTGGCTTCGGTGTGCCTGGGGTTGATCGCAACCATCATCGCCATCCTTCGCACTCACTATGCCGTCTTGGCTATCCTGGTTCCCTACACAACGGCGTATATTTTCATCACACTGCTCACCTTCCTGCAAAGCCAACCGCAGGCGCCCGTGTAGTATGTCGACCGAGGTTAAATCGAACCGGCAGAGCCTGCTCAGGCAGCTTTTCCCAAAAGAAGATCGGGGTTACCTCCTC
>CAZXPK010000015.1:6493-7789 GCA_964642565.1 uncultured Anaerolineaceae bacterium | reverse complement strand
ACCTGGCTTTCCGAACAAAACCTCACCCTTATCCTGCCCGTGGTGCTGATCCTGGTTTCGTTGGGGAAGCTACCCGAACTCACATTATCCGCAGTTTGGATACTTCCATTGATATTCACCATCTTCAATACATCTCCGCCACAGCTCTTGTTTCCGATCTTGCCAGACCTGATGGCAAAGCTTCTGCAGTGGGCGGACCTTTATCGCCCCGCCAGGCTAATTGCCCGCATGCTTGTGGTCATCCCCTGGCTGGTGGCAGGTTGGTGGATGGTCGTTTGCAGCCTTAGAAAAGAAAGACCTGCACCTGTATGAAAATCGACCTCCCATTAACCGGCGGTTTTGCACTTCAAATTGCTTCGGGAACCAACCGAGATGCCTCCTACCCGACCGGTAGGATACAAAAAGGGTTGTTGCTTTATTATGATGGTCTGGATTTATCGGAAGAAGCAGTTGGTTTTGGGGTACCCATCCTCAAGCGCGGCCTACAAACGATCTTCCCGGGTGAGGTGGAGCTATATCCCCATGAAGGCAGCTCAGGCTACCAGCTCACCGCCCGCTATAAGCTGAACCTGGAGGAGAAGATTGCCAGGTCTGGTAACGGCACGATTAACAGCCGGCTGATTTATGCCAGTAAAAATAGCCTGGCTGCTGTCATCCGACGCCTGCCTTTTATGCGTGGGCTGCTCACCGGCACATCCACTCTGCTCCGCTCCGCGCTCGCCTGGGAAACGGCGTATGAGCCAGCTGGCTTTTTCACTTATGTGACCTTAGCCTATACGATTGATGCTGCCGCCGGCAGGATCAAGGTTGAGCTTACGGGTGGGGATTTGATTCCAGACAGCATCAGTGAAATCATTGTGATGAATGAGCAGGGTGCACGTCACTTCGACCAATACCAGGATTCAGATGGTCTCTCCCAACTCATAAATGAGATCGGCTGTTGGGATCCGGTTTTCGCAGCTGAAGCTTCATTTATCGATCGCCGGCATCAAGTTTCCTTCAGCTTGCCCCAGGTAGATGGAGCCAGGCTGTACCGTGGTAGAGAGCTGGTTGATAATCGTTTAGCCTGGTCGGGGTTTGGTTATTCATTCTCACCCAACCTCGACCACTTTAGTTATGAGGTCACCGTCAAAAGGTTGCCATGAGCAAGGTACTGTTGGTCTACCCATATTTTAGACCCCCACGAGATCGCTCCGTTTTCCGCTTTCCACCCCTGGGGATAAGTTACCTTGCTTCCAGCCTGCTTAAGGCAGGTCACGAAGTCCAGCTATTGGACTGTACGTTCATGAGTAAATC
>CAZXPK010000015.1:4419-6393 GCA_964642565.1 uncultured Anaerolineaceae bacterium | reverse complement strand
CAGGCTTATTCCAATGGAGGGGATTTTAGCGCCATCCCTGGCATCAGCCTGCGCAGGAAAATGATCACGAATGGCAAGGAGCAGGAAGAGACCATCTCCACCCCTGACCGACCCTTCAATAAAGACCTGAACAGGCTGCCCTTCCCTGCACGACATTTACTTCCAAATTCTAGTTACATCCAATTTGGGAGGAAGAAGTACGGATATGCCATCACCACAGTGATGAGCACCCGCGGCTGTCCGTATGAATGTGAGTTTTGCAGCAACGTCATCTTTGGCGGCTCATACCGCGAGCGGTCAGCCAGGAACGTAGTGGACGAGATCGAACAAGCCTTGGCTGCCGGTTACGACCGCATATCCTTCGCAGATGATGTATTCACCCTGCACCAAAAAAGGGTGCTGGAAATCTGCGCGGAGATCAAGCAGCGCAGTTTACATTTTTATTGGGAATGCCTGGCTCGGGTGGATTCAGTCGATGATGCCACCTATGCAGAGATGTATCAAGCCGGATGCAGGCGGGTCTACTTCGGGATAGAATCAGGTGATGATACGATTTTGAGGCTGATGAATAAAAAGATCACGGCAGCCGAGGCACGCCATGCGGTGATGGCTGCTCACCAGGCCGGCCTGCAAGTGGGGGCATTTTTCATCCTTTTCTACGCTGGCGAGACCAACCAGACAGCGCTGAATACCCTGCGCTTCGCCACCTCCCTGCCCCTGGATTATCTTGGCCTGACCATGCCCTACCCGCTTCCTGGTACCGCGCTCTATGAAAGAGTAAAGGCGCAGATCAAGCGCGAGTGGCGCCCGGGCGAAAGCATTTTCGGGAGTCATGTGCTGATCTACAATGCCGACTTCTCAGAGACCAAGATGTGGTTCGGGATCATCAAGGGTCACGCCCAGTTTGCGATTAAACACAGATTTGGGAGGCTGTCACCATTTATCCTGAGATTATTCGAGGCACCAACCGATTGGCTGTTAACCCGAATCCGTTGACCCCCGGCATCAGCTTGCTGGGAATCCCCCCTTTCGCTGATTAAATGTCCTCATTGTTTGCCGGATGCGGCGTTTGATCCATTTTGGGTCAAATTCCGATGCGTAAACAAAGGTTACATCATTCTCCTGGCTCCAGTCCTTGCTCGGGTCGATCCCGCTAACCCGATCAAACAGTGCCGAGCCGGGGAGGGGAAATGGCACATTGAACGAAATTTCATCCAGGGGTAGACTGAGGGCAAACTGAAAGGTCTGCTCAATGGAGCTGGGGGTTTCGTCAGGATACCCCACGATGAAGAATCCCGCCACCTGGATGCCTGCCTGGCGAAAATGGTGCACTGCCTGAATGGCGTCTTCCACAGTAGCTTTCTTGTTCATCAGTTGCAACGTCTCATTGCTACCCGTCTCCAAACCCAGATAGACACGCTGGCAACCTGCTTCCTTCATCAGCCTGGCAATATCAGCATTGATGCCGGTGGTCCGCGAGAGACAGCTCCATTTCATCCCCTGACCAAGCATGCGCAGGCAAAACTGGCGCAGCAGGGATAGGTTCAGCGTAAAGTTGTCATCCGCGATCCACAGCTGGTCATAACCCAGCTGTTTAATTTGCTCGATCTCCTCGAATACCACTTCAAGGTCGCGCTTGCGGTAGACATGACCGAAAACCGGGCGGGAGCAAAAGTCACAATCGAATGAGCATCCTAAAGTGACCATGATGGATGTGGTCCGGCTGCCATTTTTTTCCATCCAAGCACTCTGGTAGACTGCATGATCGAACTGGCTTCGGTCTGGGATTGGAAAGCTGCGTATCTCCTGCCGGCTGTGGTGGATGATGGGATTATCTACAATTAAATCCAGTGTGCGCCCATATAAACCCGCATAATCTGCTAAATCAAGCTTATACAAAGTTTTCCTGTCACCCTGGTGATTGAAGTAATCCTGGCAAAAATTGGGAAAACTCAGATCGGCTTCACCCCTGAA
>CAZXPK010000015.1:0-4319 GCA_964642565.1 uncultured Anaerolineaceae bacterium | reverse complement strand
CGCTGTTTCAGCTGGGCAGAAAGGCAGGCCGCCCCCATGGGTGGGAAAAGCATCTCCGTGGAGGCTTTGGTGCGGAAATAGGGAAATACCAGCGCAACTTTGGGCATAAGAATGATAATCTATTTACCCTCGAACGATCCCACCCCAGATAATGTGCCACACCAGATAATCGCCCAGGCGCATCGAAATGGCAGCCAGAAAGCCATATTTTCGATAATAATAAGCCGCCAGGAGAAAATATACCGCAATCCCGACGAAGAAGCGTGCCAAAACCAATATATCAATCGTTCCTACCAGGTTTTGGTATTGGCTCAGCTGTGAGAGAGTGTAGAACACCCCCAGGAACACATTCACCACCCAGAACACCACTTCCTGCCATTTTCCTCGTAGCAGCATATTGGAAAAAATCCACACGAGCGTGGTGGTCAGGAATAAGCGGAAAATGATCTCTTCCAGGATGCCTCCAAGCGGGTAAGCTACCAAGGAGGCAGGGAACTTGATCAGACTCTCACCACCCAAGGGCTGGACCAAATCAAATCCGATCGAAAGCAAACCAATCCCCACACCGATGAGCCCTGGCTCGACGAAACGTTTGATGTTGGAGATATCCTTCTGCCACATGCCTGCAAAACCTGTCCCCGGTGCCAGGTAGACGCCCACCCAACCCACCACCCAGATGGCGCCGATCGAAAGGTTATCGGTCAGGTTCACCATCTGGCTGGCGATCTGCCCCGGAGGGAAAATCGAGACCAACAGGCGCAAGAGCACAATGACAATTAATATGAGCAAATACACAATAACCGAAGGAGATACTTTCTTTAGCATCGATGAGTACCTATAGTCTGATTATCTGATTGCCTTATTACCCAATTCCTTCTTTAACTTCCCAGAGTATACTCCCTAAATATCTCCGGAATGATCACTTTTACCCATGGCAGGGTCTGACGTGCCAACATGGTCAATCGCCACAGCGGCAGTCTGCCCGGGCGGGTGAATCTACGCAAAGGCTTGCTCAGCGGTCGGGTGAAATTATCCCAATGGATGGGTATAAAGGTGCGTGGCTGGACTCCCTTGAATAATCGTAAATAATATTTCCTTGATTCCTGAGACACCGCAAAGAGTACCTCTGCGGGCTGGGGTTCTGCGGCGCACACCAGCACGCGCTTCCCCATCACCGTGATGCAATAGCCCAGGCATATGTCCATCCGATAGTCCTGCACGCGCAAGCCTGGCTTCAAGTCAGGTCGTAGCCGGCCACTGAAAATCCATCCAAACGGGATCGGGCTATGTTGTCCGTTGATCACCTCCACTTTGAATGCACCCAACGACAACTTGTCTCCAACCCTCACCTCATTTACCTGTGACTCCGGAACGCCGAGTATGCGCAGCAGTTGGCAGGTGTTGGGTGAGCCGTAGGCAGCCGCTCCGGTGTGACGCAGCACCTCCGGCACGTCCAGCAGGTGATCATAATGAGAATGCGTCACCAGTACCATATTGCACTCAGGCAGCTTTTCAGCTGCCAGGGATGGATCTGGATCGATAGGGTGCAACATCTTCACGAGCGACGGGCGGGTAAAGAATGGATCAAGTGCCAGCACCTGCCCGCCGGCTTTCAGCTTCACCCCCGCTGCTCCCAGCCAGCGGAAGGTGAGGCTCACTTCTCCTCCGGAGGTTTCACCGCCCGGAAGCCTCTCCAAATCAGCAGGTCATAGATGATTTTCATCCCGCCTGCAATCATAAAAGGTGCCCCGATCAGGCTTGACACGGACAAAAGCTGCCCGGTGATGGCGGGGGAGAGGGTGGCACCCACGGAACGGGCGATGCTCGTCACGCCCATGGCTGCCGAGCGCTCGTCTGGACTGACCACCGCCATGGTGTACGATTGGCGCGTGGGCACATCCATCTGCGAGATACTGAACCTGAGCAGAAGCGCCGTGATCGCCAGGGGCAGGGTGGGCATGAGTGGCACCAGGATCAACAGGATATTGGAAGGAATATGGGTGAATACCATGGTATTGATCAAACCGATGCGTTTGGCAATCCAGACAGCGGAGAGGGCGGAGATCCCCGCCAGGATGTTGGCGCCAAAGAAGATGCTCCCCAGCACGGCTGGCTGGACGCCGAACTTAATATTGAACCAGTATGCCACCATGCTTTGCACCACGAGCCCTCCTGCAAAGGCATCGATGGCAAACAGGCTTGATAACCTGAGAACCACGCCGCGTGAGCGGTGCAACCCCAACCTGCGCTGGATGGGAATCGCTTCTTCCAGCTTGGGCGCCTCCACCGATTGCGAGAGTAGCAGGAACAGGTCTGCCAGCACGACCCCGATCAGGGTATAGCCGAGCAAGACTGCCCGATATGAATTCAAAGGTGTAAAGCCTACCCCCTGCAGCAGCTGTGCCAGCCCGCCACCAGCCAGGGCTCCGGTGGCTGTAGCGAAGGAACCCACCAGGTTATACCAGGCGAAGGTCTGGGTGCGCTTTTCATCGGGTAGCAGCTGTGAGAGAGCGGCCTGTTCGATGGAGAGAAATGGACCAATCTCGTTTCCCGAGGGGCTGATCACCCCAATGATTGCCGTCACTACCAGAAGAATATAGTTCCCCGTCAAGCTGAAGATCACCCCCGCCATGATCATCAATGCCGCTCCAAAAATCAACATCCTGCGCCGGCCCATCCGATCGGCAGAAGTGGTGATCCACAGGGTGATGGCCGCGTCACCTGCCAGAGTGAGAGTGAGCAGCAAGCCGATTTCTCCCTCACTCAATCCGCGCTGTGCCAGATACAAAGCCAACACCACGGATAAAAAACCGTAGCTAAACATGCGAATAATACGTGTGGTAAACAGGAGCGGGATATCTTTTTTCATATTCAGTTATCAGGGCATATCACTTGGTCTTCTTTTGATTGTCTACCGGTTGCCACAAGTACAGCGTGCGTAACTCTGCCAGGGTGTGAAATACCATCGCCGGCAACAGGCTGCCACCCAGGTAAAAAACAATGGCAAAGCTAAACCCGGTCAGAGCCGTCTGCAGGATGCCCTTCATGCCCTGATATGCACGACTGAGCCCGTATATAATCCCGGATAGAATTGAAACGGTGAGCCAATCCAGGGTGGGGAAAGTTGAGGGTAAATAATGCATCAAGAAGCCGCGATACAGCAGCTCTTCGCAGATACCGGCGGTGATGGCTGTGGCGGCAAACCATTTGCGTTCTCTAGCATTGGATGGCAACAAGATGGATGAGGCTTCCAGGCTGCGCTGCATGGCTGCCATTGCCCCTGGGTTGCGCCTGAGTAATACACTGGATAAGCCAATCCCCAATAGCAGAGCTGCCAGGACGATCCAACCAATCTGGTTGGGCAGGGTGAGACCCATCCAAATGAGTGGTTCAGGGATGGGAATGGCGATCACCACCAGCACCACCACCCAGCTCCACTCCCACAAAACCTGGGTGCGGTAGAACAGGATGCGAGCGGTTGCATCGATATTCAATTGCTTTTTGAGTATGCGGTAGAAGTTGGTGCGCAGGAAAGGTTCGACCAGAACCGTGTAGGCAGCCATCAGCTGCATCAGTAGGAAGGAAAAGAAGCCCATAGTGTGCTCACCGTAGTGAAGGATTTTGTCTAGAGTTTGACCAATTAATTTTACACCCACCCACCAATTCTCCACCAAATCTGGTACAAATATTGCACTTTAAGGTACAATTAAATTCCTTCAGTGAGTTAATGAGGTTAATATGGAACGAAAAAGTCATTCCACCAGCCCGCGGATCGCCTTTTGGATTGCACTGATCGATATTCTTCTGATCTACTTCACCCTACACAGGGAGCTCCCCGCCCTGAAGATTGAATTCCAAACCCCTTTTCCACAAGTGCTGAACCAGGCTGGGATGTGGTTCAAGCTGGCTGAGATGCTGTTCCATTCTGCCGGGTTGATCATGCTCTTTGGAATGATATCTTTGCTGGTTCCCAAGCTGCGTTTCGTTCTGCAATTTGGCGCCGGGTTGGCTAATCTGGCCGGGGTGCCGTACCTGTTCTCGATGGTGATGACTTATAGGAGTCGCGATCTGGGTGTATCCATCCGGCAGGCAATCTTCATGTTTGTGCTGTGCATGATCCTGCCTTTCCTGGTGTCAAAGCTGTTCGGTTGGATAAATAAGATCTGAGCAAGTCAGGACCGAGTTGATACCTGCATAATCTTTATTCAAGTATTTATATCCACAGCTAGATGAGATAACTGGGGATTTTTGTTTTTTGTAAGGTATACTGTTTTATGATGATCAGGAGGTTCAACATGGATGAAGCATTATTTTTCCCT
>CAZXPK010000014.1:2408-38350 GCA_964642565.1 uncultured Anaerolineaceae bacterium | reverse complement strand
GACTTATTCGACACCTTTTAAAAATTCTTTATATGTCTTGAGCTCACCGATTAATTCATCAATCCTGCGTATACCATACCGTACGGCTGCCTTCGAAAATGTTCCGAACTTTACAATGCCGACCATTTTTTGCGCAGCTTTACGGAATAGCTGCATGGCATCGATAAAATTTTTTAATGCCATTGCAAAATCTTGATCCGTATATTGGCCTTTCTTACCTGCTTTTTCCCCATCAATTGCATTGATTGGGGCTTTTACCTTTTCTAATTCTGCCCTGGCAGCAGACCGGCGTAGGATATCGGCAGCAGTATCGCTCGACAATACAGGAGATTCGAGAATTTTACGTTTTATCTCGGGTGTTGGGGCATCATGATAAGCACGCGCAATTTCTGTGGTTTGAATTTGAGTCAAGCCCTCGGCGGACACTTTGGCAGCTATAACTTTCTTAGCCTCGAGATCGTCACCAAGAGCTTGGGCAATTTTGACGGTCTTGATGATCCCCTCATCTTTAGCTTGGTTTTGTACGTGCACGTACACTCCAGCTTCTTTCTCACGTCTATACTGAAGCCATTGATTAATTGTGCCGATGGGGATCGACGTGCGCCTGGCAATTTCATGCTGACTAAACCCCATATCGACCAACCTTTGTGCCCACTCGGCTTTATCATCGGCGGTCATTTCTTCACCTGACAGATTTTCAATACCAGATTGAATGAGATTATTTATCTCGTCTTGAGGGACGATCAAGGCATCTATCTCACTCCATCCAGCACGGAGGGCAGCCTCTACTCTACGGTGACCCCACACTACTGTGTAACCTTCTTCACTTTGGTACACGCCGATCGGCTCTACCTGGCCTTCCTCTAACAATGACCAGGAAAGCTCTCGCAATTTTTCTTCATCCCAAATCTTTCGAATCGGGTTTAGGGAAGGTTTAATTTTTTGAAGCTGGATTTTCATACATTCATTCCCTCCGTCCATAGTTTATTCCACTGCCAGCTGTAATACGGTAAAAGAAGATACTTTAGATCACGTATCTGTATAGATTATAGTTGAGAAGGCAGGAAAGGGGAATAAAGTTTTCCGAGAAGAGCTAGGCTATATTCAGCCCCAAGAATAAACGTCTAATTCCTTCTCCGGCAAACAGCCATGCTCCATTTGATCCAATTTTTATAGGCAATTTTCACTTGTGATGGAGTAGTTTCACGTGAAACCCACCCCGCTCCGGGATCTACCTGAACCCATAAAGTATTGTTTATGTTTCACGTGAAACCATATCATTGAAATTGCCATATATTATGTGGATTGGTGATTATTTGTATGATATCTTGTATTACTCAAGGATTTTACAATAAATAATAGAGATTAATCCCCCTAATCGGCTAATTGGAAGACAATATTTGAACTTATCCCCCGTTTTCACGCGCCCAGGCGTCCAACAACTCTTCAACCTGATCGAGGTAAGCATCCAGCCCCTCAATTTTCTCAGCAAAACCATCCCCGAGCAAGCCCAGCTGCTCACCAGCCTTTTGCCAGGCAGAGCGATGATGAGACTTGACGGGCAAAGCGCATATAGCATGCGTCCACGTGTGCCAAAGGGGCCAGAGTGCGTCATGGGCGGTTTGACTGTTCAAAATGACATCTAGGGCGCGTTCATAATATAACAAACGGTAGGTGTGCAAACGTAAGGGTACTGAATTAGCCGGCAGGGCGGTATATGCATTTCGCCACGCAGGCAGCCACGAACGCATGCTTCCGGAATCCACGGTTGGGGTGCCTAACAAACCTAAAAACCCCGGATATAAACCAGGCTTTCGCACTGCTTCAGCCCGGTGAGGAAGATCCAACAAGAACCGGCGCTCTGTTAAGTTTTGTCCACTCAACCCCGATACTGCATTCGCCGCATGCTCCAGTGCACGTAAATAAAGGCATGCATCTTGCGAGTCGGGAAGGTGTGGATTGCTGTTAAAAGATTCCCACATTTCTCTGGCATGTTCGGCTTGCCTACGCACTCTAATGATTACATTTTCTGGGTTATTAAATTGACCTCGAACACTGGCTTGTACAAAATCGATAAAGTGTTGTGGATCATACATGACCTTACAACCATATATGGCTGGCCCAAGCCAGGGATGAATCCTCAGCTCACGTGGTTGTCGGTACAACATATGTGAATGGTGTGAGATATCCAGATGGACCTCATCTGATACTCTTATAATCTCCCGCTCAACTTTAATTTCACCGCTATGGATAAAAAATAGGTCAATATCGGCGGTATTACCAATCAATGGAGCCTCACCTAACAATGACCCTTGCAGGTAGACAGCCATTAACGAGCGATCGTCGCGCACATATTTTTCTACGGTATCCTTGGTAATCTTAAGCAGCATATTACGATTAATTCGCATTTTTACCCCCGCGCCAATAAAAAATGGGGAAAACGGAAGATTTTATGTCTCGTATCCGCGTATTTACATTCAAATACAATTGCATAGTGGTTATATAAGCTGATCTCTCAATTTAGGCACTCGATAAAGTGATTCATAATTCATCGATTATGGGAAGTGAGGCTTGAAAAGGTACTTGTTTGAGGGTTTGGCGAATCCGGTTCTCAACCCATCTTAGATCTTCGACCCTTCGAACATAATCCAATTCGTTGGTATCCAAAGTAAGGACAGTTACATTCCCGCCCACATTCCTGGCCTGGTTATTGATAAAAAAATCATCATAAGCTCGGTTAAGCTGGTTTATATAATCCAGCTCCATATTTCGTTCATACGGTCTATCGCGGGAGGCAATGCGCTGCATGAGCACTTCCGGATCTGCACGTAAATAAACGATCAGGTTGGGAAGGGGGATCTTCTCTGCCAGGGCATCATGCACCCGGTAGTACATATCCAATTCGTCACCAATCAGGTTGATGCGCGCAAATAATGCATCCTTGGCGAAGGTGTAATCTGTGATCAAAGGTTCACCCCGCTTCAGGATTTCAGGCACCGAACGTCGCTGTTGGTAATATCGGCTGAGTAAAAAAAATATTTGGGTTTGAAAGGCATAGCGTTGACGGTCGGAATAGAAATCGGAAAGAAATGGGTTTTCTTCAAAAACCTCGAGGACCAAAGCAGATTGAAATGCTGGTTGAAGCAATCGAGCCAGAGTGGTTTTACCGACCCCGATGACGCCCTCGATGGCAATATACATATCAGAATCCCTCACCCGGATGAAATGTAATATCCTGTAAAAAAGCAAGCAGGCAATCTGCAACCAGACGTGGCTGCTCCAACATAACCATATGCCCCGTATTAGGGATAACACTCAACCTGGCGTTGGGTATTACACTTGATAGAAATTGTGCGTAGCGTAAAGGTGTCATTTGATCTTCTGCTCCGCAGACAACCAGTGTTGGCTGGTGAACCGTTTCAAGTCGATCCATGACATCAAAATGATTGCACGCCTGTAAATCCCCATAAAGTACACTTTGGCGTGTCTCAAGCATTCTCTTGGAAGCCAGATTAATCAAACGCGCAGGTGTATTTGAGCTGAACGAACAAGATACCAGAAGGTTAGCGGCTTTATCGAAAGTAGTCAGATCTGCGGCGTAATTTAATAAATCTGGATGGACTCGCAGGCGTGCTCCGCCACCTATCAATCCCAAACCCACAACGTAATCCGGATGATGAATAGCCAAAGCCAAGGCGATTGCACTACCCATTGAATGACCTACCACAACCGCCCTGGGTAATTGAACGGATCCCAGCCACTGAACCAGATGTTGGGCATATTGATCGATCGATTGTTGCCCATCACAGATTGCAGATTTTCCATGTCCTGGCAGATCAATTGCGTAAACACAATATCCAGCCAAACGACGGATTTCAGGTGGCCAATACAGGTGAGTGCCCCCTGCGCCATGTATCAGTACTAAAGGTGGATTTTCCGTTCCTTTTTCACAATGTTGTGAAAAATATAAATTTCCAGAAACAGGCATTACTAATCACCCGCCTCTACGCAGTCGTTCCGAAGCCTCTTCAGTCATTGGTATGAGTACACGGATGGTGGTACCTTTACCGATCGCCGAGTCTAGTCGAAATATGCCATTCACCATTTCGGCGCGTTCATTCATATTCTTTAGCCCCAGGCTGCCGCGTTGCTCGTAGGAGGATTCCACATTGTTCTTATCAAAACCAACTCCATCATCCTGGACCTCAAGCATCACAAGGTCTTTATCATAGTCTTTCATTCGGACCCAAATATGATTCGCCTGGGCGTATTTACATGCATTGTTAATTGCCTCTTCTGCGATATAAAAGATGATGGTCTGTTTACTCATCTCGAGCTCGGTAATAATATTTTCTTCAGCCTCGACGATGACGTTCTGGTTATAGGTCTCATGCGTTTTTTCTGCCATTGCTTTCAACGCCCCGATCAAACCTTGAGATTCGAGCTCCAACGGGCGTAATGTGAAAAGCATATGCCGAATTTCTTTCGTGGTTCGGCGGGCAAGCTCCTCAATTTTCGAGAGCTCATCCGCAGTCGCCTTTGGGTCTCTTTCCAACAACCGGCGGGCGAAATTTAGACGCATAGCTATGGCAGCCATAGATTGCGTGGGGCCATCGTGCAGATCGCGGGCAAGCTTCCTGTGCTCCTGCTCCTGAATTTCTATCATCTGTTCTTTTTCTTGTTGAATATCACTGTAAAGGCGGGCGTTTTGAATGGCGATGACCGACTGATGGGAAATTATATCCAACAGCTCGCGCTTGGATTGCGTGAAAAATTCAGGGTCAGAGTGGGCGAAAAGCAAAACCCCGTAGGTATCAAATCCTGCTCTCAATGGAAGGCAATAGGCAATTGAACAAGAACGGAGGGCAACGATGCGGCTTAATTCAGGGTCCTTAGATAGATCGGTTCTACTTTTGGGAGCACCATCTGTGATCACCTCTCCGATCAACCCACTGGTTCCAGGGAGAACAACACGCAGATCCGATTGGGTGAAGTGCCTGGCTGAGCCGACGGTCAATGCAGGATGATCGTAGTCCGCGTCGGAAAATAGTAACACCGCACTTACCAAGCGTTCAGCAGGTACATTGGGGGTCGCCAGGACCCTAGAACCCAGGTCCAAGGCAATTTCCAGCACGTTCTCGTATTTCAATGTCGCAGTAACTTTGGAAATAAGATTGTAAATTTCACGCAGCCTGCGATGATCTATATCCCAAATGGGTTTGCCCCCCAGATTTCCGTTGTTTTGTCTGTGGAACAAATCACCGAAATGCAATTGCCCAATCGCGCTTAGGATGGCCAAACATAGGAGTATACCCACAACTAGGGCAATGGCACCCACGAGGAGGGTATAGTTAAAAATACTCATCGGCAATATGATAACCCAAAACACACGAGATGGAAAGCATCTTGAGGGTGGAAATTATAAAGAGGTAGATATTGAGGTATTTCGGAGAATTGCATGGAGAATAGGCAGGGCGGCTTTAACTGCCCTTGCTCTATGACTGAGACGGTTTTTATCATCCATGCTCAGCTCTGCCATGGTTAAGCCAATTGTGGGGATCAAAAAGATTGGATCGTAACCGAAACCATTGGTGCCTCGTTGCTCGGGGATGACTACACCCCGGCAATTCCCTTGAGCATAATATATTTTACCCTCCGGGGTTGCGATTGCGACCGTACAGTGAAAATGAGCTATCCAGGGGCGAGGATGACTCTGCAATAAATCCAAAAGATATGCTCGACGATCAGCATCAGTTGCATTGGGGAGGGGGGAAAAGCGTGCTGACTTGATCCCCGGTAATCCGCCCAAAGCATCCACCTCCAACCCCGAATCATCTGCTAAAGTCACCAAACCGGATGCGCTGGCAAAGGCGCTCGCTTTAAGTGAAGCGTTTTCTTCATAGGTATTGCCGTTTTCCTCAACAATCAAGGATATTCCAATCATATCCGGGGTAAGTAATGTGATTTCTAGGTCATCCAGAAGGGATTGTATCTCAATTAATTTGCCTGGATTTCTCGTGGCTACTAACAAACGCTGCATAACGTCTCTCCACCGGAATTGGCTATCCGCACCATACCCACACACCATATGTAGGCAATCCAATTATAATTTAACCTACCCATGGCAACAAAATATGTTATAATAATTGAAAGATATAATAAATTACTTTGCGATTTTCAAAGTATTTTTCATAAACCACAGTGTCTGACCCACATTCTCCATTACGTCTGAATGTCGGCTTCGTAATTGCCCAATCTGCCGGATTCAGCCGGGACTTCCCCTTCGATCTCCCGCAGATAAATGTTCCACCAGATTTACATTTAAATAACTTAATCGGTGTGGTACGGGCGAGCCGTACTCCACAGGGCATCTTGCTGCAAGGGGATTTCCAAGCTTTGATTGATCTTGAGTGCGTGCGGTGCTTGACCGACTTTCACCAGATGCTAAAAATCGACTTCACCGAATTGTACGCCTTTTCCCAACGTTATGTGACTGATTCGGGTTTATTAATGCCTGAAACGGGGATCATTGACCTCACCCCCGTGTTGCGTGAATATTTATTGTTAGAGATTCCCATCAGCCCGTTGTGCCGACCAGATTGTAAAGGTTTATGCCCGATATGTGGGAATAATCTCAATGAAAGTACATGCAATCATGAGGACGATTCTGGAGATCCCAGATTAGCCTCATTGAAATCTCTTCTAGAAAAATAGGATCTGCACTTATAGGAGGGAAAACCATGGCAAATCCCAGCCCACAACCGCAAAAGCTTGAAGCCCTCGACACTTTACTTGAAAAAGCCGATGTTCAGGGCTATCTAACCACGGGGGATATCCTGGAAGTCTTCCCATGGGACGGGGAAGATGATGAGAGATTGTTAGAACTGTTTGGGCTACTCCATCGGCAGGGGGTGGAAATCGTCATCGAAGAGGAAGCGGAACCTGAACCCGATCTGTCCAAGCTTGATAGCTCAACCCTGGATTTTAATTCTTCTGCCCTGGATACTGCCCTTCTCCCTAATCTTGAAAACATTTCAGCAGATGATAGTGTGGGTTTGTACCTCAAGGAAATGTCACGGGTGCCCCTGCTCACCCTGGAGGAAGAAGTCAATCTGGCCCAAAGGATCGAGCAAGCCAAGGAATCTAAGGCAAGGCTTTCCAAGATGAATGGAAAAGCGTCCACGAAGCATCGCAGGGAGCTTGAAAATGCCGTTCAGGATGGTGTATTAGCCCGTGAGCATTTGATCAAAGCGAATACCCGCCTGGTGGTCAGCGTTGCAAAAAAATATATCGGGCGAGGGGTGGCTTTTTTGGATCTGATCCAAGAAGGGAACCTGGGCTTGATGAAGGCTGTCTCGAAATTCGAGTACCAGCGCGGCTTCCGCTTCTCAACCTATGCAACCTGGTGGATCCGGCAGACGATTACACGTTCCATCGCGGATCAAAGTCGTACCATCCGTATACCGGTCCACATGACTGACCGTTTACGAATGATGTATAAAGCCGCGCATAAGCTGGAGCAATGCTTTGGACGCCCACCATCTCAGGAGGAACTGTGCCTCGAGATGGGAGTCGGTCACGACAAGCTCCGTTGGATGCTCGAGGTAGCTCGAATCCCGGTCTCCTTAGAGAGCCCAGTCGGAGATGAGGATGACTCTGAATTGGGAATGTTCGTGGAAGATACGATCACACCATCGCCATCTCAAACGACCTACGAAAATATGCTGCGCGAGCGGGTCGACCAGGTACTTTCCACCCTTTCACCGCGCGAGGCCCGAATTCTGCGCTTGCGTTTTGGGTTAGAAAATGGTCATCCTTACACTTTAGAAGAAGTGGGGCATAAATTCGGATTAACCCGTGAGCGCATCCGCCAAATTGAAGGGAAAGCACTGCGCAGGCTACGCCA
This sequence comes from uncultured Anaerolineaceae bacterium, assembly GCA_964642565.1. GTDB lineage: Bacteria > Chloroflexota > Anaerolineae > Anaerolineales > UBA4823 > FEB-25. The sequence goes on along the minus strand of CAZXPK010000014.1, from coordinate 30,444 downwards.
CCCTTATCGGGCAAGGCTGCTCAGAGAATATCTGTGAATTTATTGGCCTTGAAGAACGTTAAGAGATTATAAAATCTTGACAAATCTATACCATCCGTTTAGACTTATTTAATCATCTGAAAGGTTGGATGTTATGATTGGATCATCTTACAACACGCTCGATATGTCCATGATCATGATGGAGCTCGTTCAACGCGTCCGGGCAGCCGCCTTTGATGATGATAAATGATCGCCATAGATTAAAACATTGAGGGCTGCCCTGGATTGGGCAGCCCTTTTTTATGCAGGTAATTACCGGAGCCATGAAATGGATACTCAATAGGAGGTCAAAATGCCCAACAATATTCTGATCGCAATCGCCTGGCCGTACGCCAACTCGGAGATTCATGTAGGCAACATCACCGGATCTCACCTGCCTGGTGATATCGTGGCGCGCTACCATCGCCTGAAAGGTGATCGCGTATTGATGGTCTCTGGCACCGATTCTCACGGCACCCCCGTCACGCTGCGCGCAGATGCGGATGGACGACCAGTGGAGGAAGTGTACCAATTTTTTCACAACCAATTTCTTGAGCTATTTCAAAAAGCCGGCATCAGTTATGACCTGTTCACCACCACACATACCGAAAATCACTTTAAAGTGGCTCAGAGTATGTTCCTGGCTTTAAACAAGAATGGTTTCCTATACACTGAGTCACGTCCGCAATGGTACTCTCCCACTGCCAAGCGCTTCTTACCAGACCGGTATGTGGAGGGTACCTGCTATATATGCGGTTATGAAAACGCGCGCTCAGATCAGTGTGACCGTTGTGGCAGCGTGCTTGAGCCAGAGAAACTGCTTAACCCGCGTTCCAAGTTAGACGGTTCTATACCGGAGCTGCGTGAGACCAAACATTATTTTCTCGATCTCTCAAAATTGGAGCCAGACGTGGAAGAATTCCTGGGCCAGCGGCAGCATTATTGGCGGGAGACTGTGATTGGGCAATCCCTAGGCCAGATAGAAAGCGAGGGTTTACGTCCGCGCCCCATTACGCGTGACCTGGATTGGGGTATCCCGGTTCCGGTTGATGGATGGGAAGGCAAATGCTTGTACGTCTGGTTTGAAGCCGTGATTGGTTATCTATCGGCAACCATTGAATGGGCACAGATCACGGATCAGCCAAATGCCTGGCATGATTGGTGGACAGACATTTCGGCAAAGACTTATTATTTCATCGGTAAGGATAACATCTTTTTCCATGCCGCCATGTGGCCGGCACAATTAAAGGGCGCCGGGAATGAATTCGTTGAAATTTACACCGAGGAAGCAGGGGCTCCGCTTAATTTACCCTATGACATCCCTGCCAACCAGTTTATGAATCTGGAAGGGCAGAAAATATCCGGCAGCCGTAACTGGGCGATTTGGGGACTGGATTTCCTTACCCGTTATGATGCAGACGCACTGCGCTATTATTTGACGATCAACATGCCAGAATTAAGAGATTCTGACTGGGATTGGGATGAGTTTATCGCTCGCAATAACAATGAGCTGGTGGCGACGTGGGGCAACCTTGTTAACCGCACGCTACCATTTGCATATAAGCATTGGGATGGTCAGGTTCCCGATCCTGGTGAGCTGCGCCCGATTGACAAGGAAATCATCGCAGTTGTTGATGAAGGTTTCCAAACCATTGGCGAGCATTTTGAAGCTGTACGTCTTCGGGCAGCGCTGAGTGAAGCTCTTCGCCTGGCAAAGGAAGGCAATAAATATCAGGATGCAACTTCCCCATGGTTTGAGATCAAGACTGATAAAAATGCGGCTGCCAAGTCAATATATACCGCATTGCGTGTGATCGACTCGCTCAAGCTTTTATTTGCCCCATTCATCCCCTTCAGCAGTGAACGCTTGCATACCTATTTGGGTTACTCTCAGCCAATTTTTGGAGAGCAGTACGTTGAACAGCAACAGGACAAGCTAGGCGCGCACAATACATTGCGCTACCATCCCCCACAACCTGGAGGGCGTTGGGAGCCATCGATCCTGCAACCTGGCCAGCGTTTGGAACAACCTGCTCCGCTATTCAAGAAGCTGGAACCCCTTTTGGCAGAAGAGGAACGGAAGCGGTTGGAGAAATACAGACGAGACTAACAAGCCTTTTACTTTCACCTGATGAGTTGAAAGGTATAATCCATTTCTGCTTGGAGGGTAATGCGGATGACGAGTCCGGTACGCACCGTGAAACTCAGCAAGACCTACGAGGTTCGTGCTCGCAAAGGGCTGTTTAAATCCGAAAAGCGGTCTGTAGAAGCGCTTAAATCCATCACCTTGGAAGTCAATCAGGGGGAGGTCTTCGGTGCGGTGGATGCGTTCCGCTCTACTATGATGGGCTTTCCGCCTGGATTCCCCGAGCTGGCATCATTCCCCGTTGAGCTTATGATCACTACCCTATTCGGCTTGATCATGCCACTCCTGGGTTATATTCTTTACCGGCGGTCTGAGAATTACGCCCGCAAACATGGGAGTTTATCGACGTATTAATTTCCCGCCTCGAGAATCTTACTTGTGGTGGCCAATTTTCTCTACACCAGCCACCCTGCCATAAATATTACTGCCACCCCCTGCAAAGACGACAATCAATATGTTATTTCTCACCCAATGAAATGGAAATACTCCTACTCCACTTTTTCCTTGATGTGAAAACCTCGCCGTCTCAGCTCATTCATGAATGGCACCGCTGGCACAAAACTTTCGACTCCACCTGCACCACGTGGGGTTAACCCGTGTGCCATCATTTCCGCCACAATGGCAGCATCCCAGCCGGTGGTACGTTCCATAGCGGTAAAGCCAGTGGTTTCATCAAAATGATCTTCCAACTCAACCTCTGCTTTGGAAGGTCGCCCACCTTTCTTTCCAAAGGCTTTCACGCGCACCAAAACGATATCCTTACCCTTCTCGGGGTCATTGGTGAATGTCACCTTTGGTTCATATAATGCATGGAAAACTTCCCTTGGAACCACCTCATTCTTGCTTACCCATACTGGTTTTAAGTCCCACAATCCCAGGTCCCAGAAGGCACGCAGCTGTTTTAAATGTCCTGGGTAACGCAGGGTGAGGTTTTGTAATGTGCGCAGTTTGCCTTCGAAGGTCCAGGGCATGGTACTGGTACCACCACCTGCTACAAAAGCTTCTAATGTGCCGACTGAATTGGGGAACTCCACGGTCTCCAGCTCAGTCATTGGTTCAACCTGGGTGATCTTTCCGTCACGCAGGAAGATGGCGGGTTCAGCATATTCATTGGTCAGCCCGGCAATGTGAAAAGTAAGCAGGTAATTGAAGGGAGGCTGCGGGTTTTGTGGGATGCCTCCATCCCACATATATACATCGGTTGCCTCATCCAAGAGACCCATGGTGTATACAGTTAATGATGTACCTAAGCCTGGCACCTGCCCGCAATCAGGGATGATACTGATTCCTTTGACTCGTGCCTCTGCATCAAAAGTATGTTGCTGCCTGACAATATCAGTATTGCCACCCAAGTCACACATGCTGGCTTTCGCCTTAACTGCCACACGGGTGATGTCCAGGTTATAGTAATAGGGTACCGCACTAACGAAAGCGTCCACACCGCTCAGCACATGCTCCAATGCTGCCATGTCAGTTACCTCAACCTGGGCAGCTACAGCCACTTCAGAGCCAATCAAGTGGTTTACCCGGTGAGCTGCATGCTCAGCAATTGTCAAATCCCTATCTGCCAGGATGACCCGTTTCGCCTCTCCCCAGCGTGCCATATCATAAGCAGCAGCCGTTCCCTGCCTGCCTGCACCCAAGACTGCATAAGTATATGTCATCGTATCACCTCCCGAGAGGTGTCTGGCTCGATTATAAGTCAAATAACTCCTCCCCGTGATATCATCCTGTGGTAAACTCCCTGATTGCCTGATCTTAACCAGTGTATTAAATTCACATGGATGCAAAAACATTACACACACTTGAATACCCAAAGGTACTTGAACGCCTGGCTGGTTATTGTGCCTTTGCAGCTTCGACCGAGAAAGCTCACAAACTTCAGCCGACCACAAATATCGACGAAGCGCATCGACGCCTGGCTGAGACAAGCGAGGCGGTACACATGCTTGTCACCCGTCCCGACCTCTCCATTGGGGGTTCACGCGATGTACGACAGGCGGTGGATTTGGCAGCCCATGGTGGCGTCCTCGCACCCACCGACCTGCTGGATATCAAATCCACGTTAATTGCCGCGCGTACTCTTGTGCGCACATTCGAGCGCCTAGGCGGGCAGTACCCAACCCTATTTGAAATTGCCTCTCAGATTCCAACCTCCCTGGGCTTAGTGGATGGCATCACCCGCGCCATCTCGGAGCGCGGAGAGATTCTGGACAGCGCTTCCGATACCCTCGCAGTCATCAGGCGCGATTTGCGCATTGCCCATGACCGACTGATGACCAAGCTTCAGCGTATGGTCTCTGATCCACATACCTCTCCGTACCTGCAAGAGGCTTTAATTACTCAACGGGATGGGCGTTATGTGCTGCCATTACGCGCTGAATTTAAGGGACGGATCAGGGCGGTGGTGCATGACCAGTCTGCCTCGGGCGCCACATTGTTCGTTGAGCCTTTGAGTGTGGTTGAGCACAATAATGAGTTTCGCGAGCTTCAACTTGCTGAGCGGGATGAGGAACGTCGCATTTTGACCGAACTTTCTCATCAGGTGGGTATACAAGCGGGAAATGTCCTTAATACGGTGGACAGGGTTGCCGATCTTGACTTGTGTTTTGCCAAAGCCAAATACTCCGATAGCCTTGCAGCCAGCGAACCTGCCCTACACCCCATTGCCAAGCCAGCCGGTTGCCACCCAGGGACCATTATCCGGTTGTACCAGGCACGCCATCCACTGCTAGATCCTGCGACGGTCGTGGCGATTGACGTGGAATTGGATGCTCAGACTTACGCCATGGTCGTCACAGGACCCAACACGGGTGGCAAAACCGTTACCCTCAAGACCATCGGACTGCTGGCACTCATGGCACAGTCGGGTTTGCACATTCCAGCGCATTCTGGCTCCGAAATCAGCCTGTTCCATAACATCTATGCCGATATCGGGGATGAGCAGTCCATCGAACAATCCCTATCCACATTTTCGGGGCACATTACCAATATCATCCGTATTTTGGAACATGCTGACCAGAGGTCATTGGTCATCCTGGACGAATTAGGGGCTGGTACCGACCCTCAAGAGGGGGCAGCCCTGGCGCGAGCATTGCTAACCCACTTACTTGAGCGAGGCATCACCACCCTGGTTACCACTCACCACCCAGAACTCAAGGCATTTGCGCACGCCACGCCAGGGGTAGTTAATGCTAGTGTTGAATTCGATCTAGAAACTTTGCGTCCCACCTTCCACTTGACCATTGGCTTACCTGGTCGCTCCAATGCCCTGGCAATCGCTCAACGCTTGGGTATGCCTGAACCGATCATCACCTCTGCGCGCTCTGAGTTGAGCCCGGCTGACCTGCGGGCGGAAGATTTACTCGATGAAATTCATCGCCAACGAGACCTGTCACGCAAAGCCCGCACTGCAGCAGAAAATGCGCGCCATGAAGTCGAATCCATGCGAGCTGAGCTGGCAAAACGCCTGGAGAAAATCGAAGATGAACGCATGCAGGTGCTTGATAAAGCCCGCAGCCAGGCTGCAGAACAGCTTGAATCTGTGCAGGATGAGCTACGGGAAGTACGCCGACAGCTAGCACGTACCAGGCAACCGCTCGAAGTTATTGAAGAGGTCGAGGAAAAGGTCGAAGAGCTGCAGGAAACCATGGTTGCCCCTGTGGAACGCCGTATACCCGAAGCTGGCATAGCACCTGTGCATCGAGCCATTCGCCTCGGAGATAAAGTGCGCCTGCACTCGCTAAATACCCAAGGTGTGGTTACCTCTTTAGGCGAAGAAGAAGCAGAGGTGTCGGTGGGTGTGCTGCGTATTCGGGCAAGGCTGGCAGAATTGCAGCTGCTAGGTGAGAAATTTCCTTCAACATCTGGCGCAATCGGTTTGCCCACCGCGCGCGAGCTGATGACTGCCGGTCAATCTCGTACAACGACTCAGACAACCGGGGGAAGCATTCGCTCTTCCGGTTCACAAATCTACGCGGAGAGCCCAGGTATAGAGCTTGACCTGCGAGGCCAACGCTCTGATGAAGCCCTGGAGGCCCTTGAATGCTATCTGGACTCAGCTTATCTTGCCGGGCTCCCCTGGGTGCGAATCATCCACGGCAAAGGCACCGGCAAGCTGCGCCTGGCAGTTCGGGAATCTTTATCGCATAACTCACACGTGAAGTCCTTCGAGTCTGGTGGGGATAAAGAAGGTGGTGAAGGCGTAACGGTAGCCAAGCTGGCCCAATAAATGTACACCAGCCTCCACTTACCGGCTCCATTTCGCGCCTTTTATCATCGCAATTACCTGTTTTGGTTTTTCGGTCAGGGAATTTCACTGATCGGTACCTGGATGCAAACCATGGCTCAACAGGTGCTGGTCTATCGCCTTACGGGTTCTGCCGCTTCATTGGGGATCATCAGTTTTATCGGCCTATTACCACTTATCCCACTTTCCCTGTGGGGAGGCTCGATCACTGACCGGTTCCCCAGGCGTACGATTATCCTGATCACACAGGTCATTATGCTGGTGCAGGCTTTCCTTTTGGCGATCCTGACCTGGAGCAGAACAGTTCAGATCTGGCATGTGTACCTGCTGGCATTCATATTGGGAGCTGCAATAGCTGTAGATTTACCTGCCAGGCAAGCTTTCACTGTGGATATGGTCGAGGGCAAGGATGACCTGACCAGCGCAATCGGTTTGAATTCCGCCATGTTTAATGGGGCGCGTGCGATTGGTCCTGCTTTGGCTGGAATAATGGTGGCTACCACCGGTGAGGGCAATGCCTTTTTCTTCAACGGATTAACCTTCATCGCCGTCATCATCAGTTTGCTGATGATGCGCGGCTTACCAAAACCCAAATCACAATTAGAAAGTGAAACAAATCCTCTTAAACACATGGTAGGGGGATTGCATTTTATCATCCAACGCCAGGAAATCCTAGTGTTAGTCAGTCTGATTGCGATCAGTGCATTCCTCTCGATGCCCTACAATACCCTGTTGCCTGTGTTTGCAAGTGTGGTGCTTAAACAGAGTGCACAGCCGTTGGTGGCGATCCTGTGTAATTCCAACAACTTGTTTATGGGCTGCCAGGCTCCTGAAGCACTTCCACTGGGAATGTTGTATTCCATGATCGGGGTTGGAGCAGTCATCGGGGCTCTGGTGGTTGCTTCGCTGCATTCAAATGCAAAGCGCGGTCGATTGCTTACCATCGGAAACCTGTCTTTCCCCCTGTTTTTGGTCCTGTTTGCATTTTCTTCTCATTTCTCACTATCATTAATATTAACCTTATTCATTGGGTTCAGCTTCGTCTGGCAAAACGCCCTGGCAAATACGCTATTGCAATTTGTAACACCTGACGAGCTGCGTGGAAGGGTGATGGGGGTTTACACCATGAGCTTCCAAACCATGTTCCGGCTGGGTGGTTTACAAGCCGGGTTCGTCGCTGATTGGCTCGGGGCCCCTATTTCGGTTGGTATTGGTGCAGCGGTTTCATTGCTATATGGTTTATTCGTCGCTTTACGTTACCCAAAGGTCAGACGATTATGACCTTTTATTGAACTCCATGTAAAATTTAGGACAGCCACTGGATAGACTGGCTAATCATTAATGGTCAGGGGCATGCTTAGCGCTAAATTTTATCTGCCTATGATTAATAAATAGCATCGTTCAAGTCTAACAATTGTACTTTTTGCTTAAGGTATGATTTCAGGCATAAATAAAGATGGAAGAATTTATACTTAGCATATTGTTATATTTATATATAGTAGTCTTAGTAGAGATGGTTGAAATGTGGAAAAGTAGAAGTAAATCTGCATTTTGCGCCATAGCTGGCGATAAGAGGAGGTGAAAGGGTATATATGGGTGATAGGGGAGGCGGATTATCCACAATTGCTATATGAGCCTATGTGTATAAATAGTGGAGTTTTCTTATCCCACAATAAAAAAGAAATCAACTCGGTTTTATCTTAAAAATCAGCCCTATATATGGGGTCAATGAGTCATAAAATATCTTGTAAGTTGACAGGTTTTCCACAATTTCGATGACTTATCCACAGTATTTCCCGAGTTATCCACAGGTTGGTGAATAACGAATACTTGGAGATCAGCTACAAGATATATGAAAAATCACTGATAGTAATTTTGACAAATTCGCCGAATTTCAAACGAAAAATATGCACTAACGAATGATTACCCATTCCACAAATTTGGGCAGGTGTTCCCTCGAAAACAAAGGATATTAAAAACTGAAGATCACCTATATAAATGGGTAAGGGGGTTGACAAAATCGATAAATTAGATTATTATCTATATTAGATATATATCTAACATAGATAATTATCTAAGGATGGAGCTATGAACCACAATTTTGATATCTTTATCAAAGCGCACTTACAAGAGATTTTGTGCGAAGCTGAAAAAGAACATGCTTTAGCTTTCATGAGAAAAGCACGTATAAACTCACATAAGCGGGCACAACTGAAACAGGCACGCCAATTGACGGTATCAGAAATACCGTTGCAGGACTGTGCAGTCTCGCCCAATTTCTCGCAAAGCCGCTTATGAATCCGAACAGCAAACCGCATATCTTATGGGATTGGGGCACGGCTTATGATCTGTTCGCCAGCCTGCATGTGCTGCATCACCCTGAGCATTTTGGGTTGAGAGGTTCCTGGGCCGCGGGGGTACGCTCGCGCCTGACATCTCCCCAACGAACTATCCTGGAGGATGCCCAAGAATTATTTTTCAGCAGCCCGCTGGCTTGGGTTTCTAACCTGCTCGAGCCCAAGGATGCGGCTACAGCTCTCTGGACGCTGAGCCAGATTTCACCCGCAGAACGCCTGCCTACACTGGCTTTTCATGCAGATGAAGCGCCAGAAATACTGGGGATCCTTAAAGAGGTATTGGCACGGAAGGCATGGAACGACAGCGACCTCGAACGTTTAAAGCTTCATCACCAACATAAAGAAGGGCCACTTAACCCGGAAGTTTTGGTCACCACACTAAACTGGTGGTCTCGACCGGAGGAGTTCGGTGAGCGCTATTTAGCAGCATTACAGGCGTATGTAGCAGTTTTCTTCGCCGAGGAAGAGCGGCGTATAGCACCTTACCTGCGGCAGGCGCTAACCAGGGCACAGGACCTGGCAACCAAACTCGACTTTTCAAAACTATTCGTCGAGCTTTCTCAGGGAGTAAAGATTGCAGCCATCGAAGAGGCTGACGAAGTCATGTTCGTTCCTTCATACTGGATCACACCCCTGGTAATGTATGACTGTGTGATAGAGAATCACTGGGTAGTGCTGTTCGGAGCGCGACCGGCAGAGATGGCGCTGGTACCTGGGGAAGTGGTGCCAGATGCCTTGCTTAGATCGCTTAAGGCACTTTCAGATCCCACCCGTCTGCTTATTTTGCGTTATTTGAGGGATAAACCCCAGACGCCCTCACAGCTCGCCAGACGGCTTCGCCTGCGCGCTCCAACAGTCATTCACCACCTGAATGCTTTGCGTTTGGCGGGTCTGGTCTATGTGACCCTGGAAGAGCAGGAGGAAAAGCGTTATACCGTCCGTGAATCTGCGGTTGCGGACACGTTTGATACTTTAAGAAAATTTTTATCGGTAATAGACGCGAGCTAAGACATGCTTGCAAGCATTGGGCGCGGCGTGAAAGATTACGGCGAGCACCTGGTTGCTTTCCGTCCAAATGCACGCTTATATTTGACCTACGGCATCATCGCCGGCATCGCCCTGGGTATCTTCCGTCTTCTGTTTAATTTTTATGTTCTCAGCCTGGGCTTTGATGAAAAATTATTAGGTAACCTGGTAACCACCAGCAACCTGACAGCATTGATCGTTGCCTTACCCATGGGTTACCTGGCAGATTATTTGGGACGCAAATCATCCCTGCTCATTTCAGGGGTGATTATCTGCCTCACCATTGGAATGATGGTCATCATGCCGGTGCCATCCATCCTGTATGGTATGAATGTTCTCTCTGGCGCAGCACAAAGCCTGGCAGCGGTGACGATGAGCCCGTTCTTGATGGAGAACAGCGGTGAACATGAACGTACCTATTTGTTCAGCTTTAGCTCTGGGATACAGATGGTTTCTGCCTCCGTGGGCAGTTGGATCGGGGGTTACTTGCCGAGTTGGGTGGCTGGCATGCGCGGCGTCGAGGCGGTGAGCAGTCAGGCGTATGGAGGCTCCATTCTGGTAGTTTCGATCGCGTTAGCCATCAGTGTCCTTCCGCTGATTATGATCAAGATGCCGCGTCTCAATCACGAAGAAAGAACAGTCTTCGCTCCTTTTTCTTATGCAGCTAAAAACCCTAAGAAATTAACTCAGCTCATCTTGCCCATGCTCATCACTTCCTTCGGGGCTGGGTTGATCATGCCTTTCATGAATGTGTTTTTCCGACTTCAATATCACCAATCAGATCAGGTGATCGGCGTTCTATTTGCATGGGGATCCTTGGCTATGGGGCTCGGTTTGCTTGGCGCACCTCCATTGGCGGATCGCTTCGGCAAGATTCAGATTGTGGTAATTACTCAGGGGTTGTCGATTCCATTTCTAATCCTCCTGGGATTTTCACCGTTATTTTGGGTCAGTGGGGTAGCTTATTACATCCGGGTAGCACTGATGAATATGAGCAGCCCCGTTTACCAGACTTTCGTCATGGAACAGGTAGAACCCTCATCCAGGGCAATGGTCGCCAGCCTGGTAAGCATGTCTTGGAACTTCGGGTGGGCAATCAGCCCGACGATCAGTGGTATTCTTCAAGTACGCTATGGTTTTGGTCCCCCGTTTCTGGGCACCATCATCCTTTACATCATCTCAGTCTTCCTGTATTGGTTTTTTTGGTGGCGTAAAAGCGAGGAGAGAGCCTGCGCCACCTGAGGGCAACTTTTAAGGATATCCTGCATCCAAAACAATGGTTGTAAGAAATAAAACCTAAAAGGAGAAAATATTCATGGAAATGATAGTCGATTTTCCTGGTGGCGATCGTGTGGATGCTCATTTTGGACCATATACGGTGATGACAGATCAACCCAGCCCAAGTGGTGAGGCAGGATCAGCCCCTACACCTTTTTCATTATTCATGGCTTCAATTGCCACCTGTGCAGGGATTTACGTACTCGGTTTTTGCAAGCAACGCAATCTGCCAACGGAAGGTATGCGGATCATCCAACGCTCCCACACAAACAAAATGACAGGCATGGTTGAAAATGTCGCCCTGGAGATTCAAATTCCGGCTGGCTTCCCTGAAAAATATCTTCCATCTCTGATCCGCTCAGCTGAGTTATGTGCAGTAAAAAAGCACATTGAAAAGCCGCCCGAGTTTAAAGTATTCACTCAGACGATATCCACGGTTGAGATGCCATAGATATTCGAACAAGCACTTATAAAATAAAACCACCCGCCTTCAATAATCTTCGGGTGGTTTTTGCGTTTTTTTTGGTGCCGAAGGTGGGAATCGAACCCACATTCCTTTCGGAACACGATTTTGAGTCGTGCGCGTCTGCCTATTCCGCCACTTCGGCGAGCTATGGCACAAATTATACCCGAAACTAAAATGAAAGTTTAGGGGTGCGCTCATCCGAAGTATAATCGCCCATGTAGAATCAAACGGAATTATAATTTTGTCTGATGCGGGAGAAACGAAATGCGACTTGGAATCATTGGATTACCTCAATCAGGTAAGACCACCGTTTTCAATGCCCTTACCCGGGGTCATCAGCCATTGACCACCAGTGGCGGTCGGTTTGATGTGCACACTGGAGTGGTGGATGTTCCCGATGCACGTGTCGATCGCTTATCCGAGTTGTTTAAGCCTAAAAAGACCATCTACGCCAAGGTGACTTATGCGGATATCGCCGGGTTGGAGGGTAGTCAAAGTGCAATCTCGGGTCAATTGCTCAACTTGTTGACCCAGATGGATGGATTACTGCACGTTGTGCGCAGTTTCGAGGATGCCAATGTTCCTCATCCCTCTGGCAGTGTGAACCCGTTACGCGATATAACTACCATGGACGCTGAACTGCTGCTGAACGATATGATTGCCGTGGAGCGCAAGCTTGAACGCCTGGCAGAGGAACGTAAAAAGGGAGGTGGGCGCGAGCGATCGGTGATTGATCGGGAGGCGGTTCTTTTTGAGCGTTTTAAAGATGCTCTATCTCGAGAAGTTCCCTTGCGTGAGATAGACTTAACCACTGAGGAAGAAAAAACCCTCTCAGGTTTCGGCTTTCTCACCCGTAAACCCATGCTGGTGTTGCTCAACCTGCATGAGGGGCAGGATATGCTCTCTATAGAGTATTCACGCCCGCATACCAATCTGGTTGCCCTGCAAGGTAAGCTGGAAATGGAAATCGCTCAGCTGACAGTAGAGGATGCGGAGGTCTTCATGGCGGAATACGGTATCACAGAGCTTGGTCTGGCGCGGGTTATCCGTGTATCCTATGACTTGCTCGGCTTAATCTCATTTTTCACCGTCGGACCCGACGAGGTGCGTGCCTGGACGATACATCGTGGTTCTTCAGCCTATGAGGCAGCTGGAGAGATCCACACCGATCTGCAAAAAGGCTTCATACGTGCAGAGGTGATCCCCTATGATGAGTTACTTGCCCTAGGGGGTCTGACCGAGGCTAAAGCGAAAGGTCGCCTGCGGTTGGAAGGGAAAGAGTATGTGGTGCATGACGGCGAGATCGTACACATCCGGTTTAATGTTTGACTTCATCAGAAGTCACTGATCGTTTAATTATTTAAGAACACCCCTATTACAAATAACTAATCAGAATATGGAGGCTATGATGGCATATACACAATCCCCCTGGAGTTTATCTGACCTATTTCCGGCCCAGGATAGCCCTGAGATGAAAGCTGGTTTCGATGAGCTGGATAATAAGGTGGTTGAGTTTGAAGCGATGCGCCCGAGCCTTTCTCCGGAAATGCCGGAGGCAGCTTTTCTTAAAGTGATCGATTTGCTTGAAGCGATCTCACGCCTGGCCAACCGCATTGCCGATTTTGCCTACCTCAGTTTTAACGCTGATACCCAGGATCAGGTTATCCAAGCTTTTCAATCTGACGTTGAGAGCCGTATGGCAGTCATCGCCAACCGCACGCTGTTCTTTAGCTTGTGGTGGAAGAGCCTGGAAGAGACCGCGGTTGAACGATTAATGGCTGCATCCGGTGATTATCGTTATTGGTTGGAAGAGATGCGTCATTTCAAACCGCATACTCTGACAGAACCGGAAGAAAAGATCATCAATATAAAAGATGTCACTGGTTCAATAGCGATTGTCAACTTATATAACACGCTTACCAACCGTTATGTGTTCCACCTAGAGGTGGATGGCGAGATAAAGGAGCTCACGCGCGGAGAATTAATGGTCTTCGTACGCAGTTATGACCCTGCCCTACGTGCTGCAGCTTACCAGGAGCTCTATCGTGTTTACGGTCAGGATGGTGCCATCCTGGGTCAGATGTACCAGACCCTGGTAAGGGATTGGCATAATGAAAACCTCGATATGAGGCACTTTGCCAACCCGCTTGCGGTGCGTAACCTGGCAAATGATATTCCTGATGACGTCGTCGATACCTTGTTGCGTGTATGTCAGGGTAACATATCTGTTTTCCAACGCTTTTTTCACTTGAAAGCACACTGGTTGGGGATGGAGCGTTTACGTCGTTACGATATCTATGCGCCGGTGGTCAAAACAGAGAAAAAGTATGAATTTGGCCAGGCGGCTGATATGGTATTTGATGCATTTCAGCTTTTCGAGCCCAGGGTTGCCAATTTAGCTCGACGGGTGCTGGATCAAAACCACCTCGATAGTGAGATACGCCGTGGAAAGATCAGCGGCGCGTTCTGCTCGACCGTTGCACCAGACATCACTCCCTGGGTTCTGGTCAATTACCAGGGGAAACCAGACGATGTGGCAACCCTAGCCCATGAGCTGGGCCATGCCGTCCACTCCCAGCTCTCGGCTGAGCACAGTCTGTTCACATTCCATTCATCGCTTCCTTTGGCAGAGACAGCTTCTACTTTTGGTGAGATGATGCTGGTGGATCACCTGCTAGCGACGGAAAGCGATGCTTCCGTACGTCAAACTCTGCTTTTTCGGCAGGTCGATGATGCATATGCTACTGTCATGCGCCAGGCGCAGTTTGCGTTATTTGAACGCCAGGCACATGATATGGTTCAACAGGGTGCAACTGGGGATGACCTGTCAGGTGCCTATCTTAATAATTTGCACCACCAGTTTGGGGATGTGATGGAGGTCAGTGATGAATTTCGCTGGGAGTGGGTATCCATTCCCCATATTTACCACACCCCATTCTATGTCTACGCGTATACTTTTGGTCAGCTGTTGGTTTTATCTTTGTATCAGCAATTTAAAGCAGAAGGCGAAGCGTTCAAGCCACGTTATCTACGCCTGCTCGCAGCCGGAGGGTCAAAATCACCAGAAAAAATATTGTCTGATGCCGGGGTAAATATGCACAGTGCGAGCTTCTGGCAAGGCGGTTTCGATGTTATTCGAGGTCTCATCGAACAGCTCGAAACCATCCCGGTTGTTAAATAAATCCAGGGATTTGGAGGATGTACCTAGTGCTCCAAATCCCTGATCTATTAATGGTTACGAATTAGCAGAAAGTTCTTCTTCCTCAGATGGCTCTTCTGCGTCGATAGCAGGTAGTTCCTCAGCCTTACGGTCAAGCATTTGCATCTGAGTTGCAACTACTTTGGTATAGTAGTGAGTATCACCTTCGTGATCGTAGCGATCCGTGCGCAGCTGTCCCTCAAGAAAAACCAACCGACCTTTATGAAGATATTGCTTGCATATTTCGCCCAGATGACCCCAAGCTTCAATATTGAACCAGTCGGTAGATTCTTTAGTTTCACCAGAACTGTTCTTCCAACGGCGGCTTACCGCGAGGCTAAAGGTGCAAACCTTCTTGCCCTTGGGTGTGAAGCGCACCTCAGGATTTTTCCCAAGGTGTCCAATTAATTGGATGCGATTAAGAGAAGGCATGATACCCTCCATGTAATAAAAACCGGTTTCTCTCAGGATGAGAAATCGATCTTCACTGTCTAACTAGTAGTTGATTACTCTTGGCAACTTCTTCGCTTGTTCGATCCAGTCTGCCACCTGTGACTCGACCGGTAGCTTGCGCACCAGTTTCTTTTCCAGATTAACAGCTATGATCTTCTGAATGAGATTGCCGGCTTTCCTTTGGGCTAATTCTGGAATAGTGTCCACTCCCGCTGCTTCCAACAATTCAGAGTACTCCGAACCTACGCCCTTGATGCGGTATAAATCAACATGGTTGACCCACTTCAGGATCAATGCGTCACCAATGCCGGTCTTCTCGGCAAGTTCTTTACGACCCTTGGGTGTTGCACACGCCTTCAACAATGCATCAGTAGTACCGACGCCTGCTTTGGTAAGTTTGTCGGCATATTTAGTTCCAATCCCTTCAACATCAACAATCTTAGCCATTTTTCCTCTCCTTTTTTAGTTTCTATTTCTTTCCGCCAAGCAAGCCCCCAAGACCCTTAGTCAGATTATCCGGGAAGTTTCCACCTGCTAGTATGGCATCGAGCTGTCCAGCGATGGTGGGTGGTAATTTCTTTTTAAGAAAGTTTACAACTGTCTCAACAGCCACCCTGGCTTTGTCTGGTGATAAACCGGTCTTTTGAGCTACCAATTTAATCAACTCATCCATTTCAGGATTCTCCATTTGCGTACCACACTAAATTATCAGAACACTACAACCCAATTAATTATAATCTCGATTGAATATTAACGTTTAAGCTTTAGAATAAAAGCCCGTCCGATTAAATAGTAACGCAAGGGTTTAGCTTGCGTTACACAGGGTTTTTTATAATTTGTCGTTTTTACTAGCAATTACGAAGTCTGCGCAGGTGGGGTCTCAATGATCTCTGGGGTGTCAGGTGCCTCGAGCTGCAGCTTTGAGGGTTTGTTAGTTACGCGCAAGAAGGTAAGCGTCCAGGCGGACGAGGTATAAGCTCGTAGAATACCGCTTAGCACGAGCAAAAACGGCAGGTAGACAATAAAGAGCAAACCGGAGACGATCAATCCGTTTCGAATAGTCTCTGTAGTTCCGGTCGCTATACCAACAACCGCCGGGGCAGCAACAATGAGCATGGGCAAACCAATGATCACCCCGCCGATAATCCCAACACCCAAAATCAGGATGAGCGACATTATGATCATGCTACCGATATTGTCCCATACCACCTGCCAGCCACGTTTTATCGCCTCGGGAATTCCAAGATTTTCCACTACCAGGGCTACATTCGCTTGCTCAATGATCACAGACACAGCCCACATCACAGGAACGAGTAGACAAATAATGGGAAGCAGGCATAAAACAAATAGTCCCAATGTTCCTATGGTGAGTATGACCCCGGCAAAGAGAATTACTAGGATTGACAGAAAAACTAGTACACCAATCAACAGGTTTAAACCGAAAACCCGCCAGAAATAAGCCAGACCATCGTGCCACAGCTCGCCAAAAGTAAGGCGTTCTGCACCTTGCTCGGCTTTCACGGTACCCCGGATCAAACCGACCCGTCCAACGGTTCCCAGTAATATGGCAATGACGACCAAGGCAAGGATGACAATAACGCCAATCAGAATCAGAATCCATGTTATCGCAGGATTAAGCTGAGAAAAGAAACGTTCTATTTGTGGTGATACATTGCTTTCCTGGATTGAAAAACGATATCCTGAGTTGCTTCCACCCGAACTACTGGCTTGCCCACAGCTGGCTAATATGCCGAAAATCCATAACACCTTGAATTTCCAGATAATCTGCCACGCCCGTTTTAGTACGTATCCGAAATCCATAGTATTCTCCTCTCTTGAACCTTATTCTATTATACGAAATAATGGTTTTTTGGTTGCTTGTTCCATCCGATTTGGGTAAAAAAAATCTATTCAGATATTATTCCCATTCGATAGTCGCAGGTGGTTTGCTGGTTATATCATAGACCACGCGATTTACTCCAACAACTTCATTTACAATCCGGTTAGCGATTCGTGCTAACAGGTCATAAGGCAAGCGAGCCCAATCTGCAGTCATAAAATCGTCGGTGGTGACAGCGCGTAGGACAATCGTTTCCTGGTAGGTGCGGTTGTCCCCCATCACGCCCACTGAGCGCACGGGTAGCAACACCGCAAAGGCTTGAGCAGTACCTTCTTCTTCATCCATATGCAACATTCCGGCTATCACAAGCTCACTGGTGAATATGTTATCCGCAAGTCGCAAACGGTCCAAACGTTGTGGTGTGACCTCTCCCAGACAGCGTACAGCCAATCCGGGTCCCGGGAAAGGCTGCCTCCATACAAGCGCATGTGGAAGTCCGAGAGCCTCACCCACCTGGCGCACCTCGTCTTTAAATAGATAACGCAAGGGTTCCACCAATTCGAATTGCATGTTTTCTGGCAACCCACCAACATTGTGATGACTCTTGATCCTTGCAGCTTGGGCTCGGTCAGGAGCACTGGATTCGACTACATCTGGGTATATCGTCCCTTGGACCAAGAAATGCGGTTTGCCCAGCTGGTATGCCTGGGCTTCAAATATGCGAATGAATTTCTCGCCAATTACGCGCCTTTTCTGTTCCGGGTCAATGACGCCTCGGAGGGCATTCAAGAAATCATCAGTCGCATCTACCGTCACCAATTCAGCTCCCATCGTATTCTGAAAAACCTTCACAACCTGTGTAGCTTCTTCCAGGCGTAGCAGACCGTTATTCACGAATACGGCCACCAGTTGGTCTCCCACGGCACGATAAACCAAAGTTGTCGCCACACTGGAATCAACCCCTCCACTCACGGCCGATAAAACACGTTCCTTGCCCACCTGCGACTGGATGCAACGTACTGATTCTGTGATGATGGATTCGGGCGTCCATTCAGGACGAGCAGCACAGATCTCGACTGCAAACCGGCGTAGAATTTCACTCCCCCCCTGAGTATGACGTACTTCAGGATGAAACTGAACACCAAAGTAACATCGGTCTAAGTCCCCAATTGCCGCGAAGGGCGAATTGGTACTGCTGGCTAGTATGACAAAACCTTCTGGGGGTTGCTCGATGCGATCGCCGTGTGACATCCATACCGATCGCTTATTCTCAGGTAGAAGAGGGTTGGCACGAATCGTCTCCACTTCCGCAAGGCCATACTCACGTTTGGTCGAGGCAGCCACTGCCCCTCCCAATGTATAAGTGAGTGCTTGCATCCCATAACAGATTCCGAGTATAGGCAGTCGGCTTTCAAGGATATAGGCCGGGATAAACGGCGCCTCAGGGTCATAGACTGACGCAGGCCCACCGGATAGGATGAACCCCTTGGGTTTCAGTGACATTACTTTGTCTTGTGATGTATTCCATGGGAATAACTCACAATACACATGGGCTTCGCGCACCCGTCGGGCGATTAGCTGGGCATATTGGGAACCAAAATCGAGGACAGCGATTGCGTCCATTACCCCTCTTCTGAGGCAAATATGATCTGTTCACCTTCCATCGAAGTTATCTGTACCAGGGCTACGATCGGCACCCCCAGGGAAGATAATGCTTGCCGACCGCCTTCAAAGGTTTTTTCGATGAGGGTCCCAACTCCTACAATGGTAGAGCCTGCGGTTTGAGCCAAGCGTACCAACCCCAGGATGGTAGCACCGGTTGCCAGAAAGTCATCAATAATGATAACGCGTTCTCCGTCCCCCAGATATTCAGGTGATATGATCAATTCGACCATACGCCCTTTCGTGTGAGATGGGCTGAGGGTGAGGAAGACCTGGTCAGGCATCGTAATTGGCTTGTGCTTGCGGGCATAGACGACAGGCAGTTTTAGATGATAAGCCGTAGATACTGCTGGAGCGATGCCAGAGATTTCAGCTGTCAACACTTTTGTTGCTCCGATGTCCTTGAAACGACGCGCCAGTTCTCTCCCGCAAGCATCCATCAAAATTGGGTCCACTTGATGGTTAATGAACCCATCCACTTTGAGGATGCCATTACCCAGGTTTTTTCCCTCGTGCATGATCCGTTCTTGTAATTCACGCATCAGCATCTCCTAACCGCACTAATTCAAAAAGCGCCCTCTCATTTTACAACGCCTTCAAGGAATGAACCAGTGTGAGAGTGTGTTAGAATCGCCGGATATGATCGCAGGAACAAGGGTTGAGACTGAGCTTTATCTGGCCTCCAATTCCCCACGCCGGAAGGAGTTATTATCCCTTATTGGATGGGATTATACCCTCCTGCCAGTGCAGGTAGATGAAGTACCTTTGTCAAATGAAGACGGTGTGGAATATGTAAAACGGATTGCCAAAAGCAAGGCATTTGCAGCAGCCAGCCAGGCAGGTGTTGATGGTGTGATTATTGCAGCTGATACAGCTGTCATGGATTGCGATACGAACGGAAAAACCGAGATTTTAGGCAAACCTGGCGATCAAAGTGAAGCGCTTGAAATGCTGCGCAGCTTACGCGGACACATCCATCAGGTCTTCACCGCGATTTCAATCCTGCGCACCCAGGATGGTACAATTCTGTCCGATTTATGCGCTACAGATGTTCCGATGAGAAATTATGGTGATGAAGAGATTGATGCATATGTCTCCAGCGGTGACCCAATGGATAAAGCCGGCGCATATGCAATTCAACATACTGGCTTTCATCCAGTTGAAAGGTTGCAGGGCTGTTTTGCGAATGTGATGGGTTTGCCACTATGTCACCTGGCTCGCAGCATGACCCAAGTAGACATAATCCCAATCGTGGATGTTCCCCAAGCTTGTCAAGCTGCGCTTGAGTATGATTGCCCGGTGTTCGAGCAGATTTTACACGAATAAACCTGGTATTTTACTTGTAGCTGATTAAGAATGCTTCTCCTCAAAGAGTATGATATATAAAGTTATGAAGTTTCGCCTGTTGATCTTGGTTGTCATGGCACTCATCCTGCTTGGATGCAGCCAGCCTACACTGCCCACCCAAACCTCGACCATAACTACATTCCCTACATCCACCCTTCCAGAACCACAAGTCGAGACCACCAGCGTGCCAGACCCAAGGGAAGTAGCACAATCCTATCTTGACCATTGGAAAGCGGAAGAATATCCCGCCATGTATGCCCTGTTAACCAAAGTCAGTCAGGACGCAATCAATGAAGCAGATTTCACTACCCGTTACCAGGGTGTGGCGAATGAAGCTGCCTTGAGCAGTTGGGATTATGAGATTCTCTCTTCCTTGAAAAATCCAGAGAGTGGCCAGGTAGGGTATAAAGTGATCTTGCACAGCATCCTGGTAGGTGATATTGAACGCGAGACAATGATGAACCTGAGCCTGGAAAACAATGAATGGCGGATCCAGTGGGACGACTCGTTAATCCTACCTGAGCTGCGTGGAGGGAATAATCTATTGATGGATTATCGTATCCCATCGCGGGGGAATATATATTCCAGCGATGGGCGTGCCCTGGTCGCTCAGGCAGACGCCGTCGCCATTGGTTTAGATACTGCTGCGGTGGATCCCAACCAGGAAGATGGACTGCTTGGTGAAATTTACCGTCTGACAGGGGTTCATCCGGAGACTTTGTCGGGGATGATTGAAGCCTGGCGTCCGTTTGGATATTATCTGCCAGTCGCTGATATTTCCGTGGATGCCCTCGCTCCCCGTGAGGCAGCGCTTGCAGGCTATTCAGGGGTCATCTTGCAACCATTTCGCACACGCTATTATTTTGATGATGGCATTTCTTCTCATGTATTGGGGTATATGAGCCTGATCCAGCCGGATGAAGTGGATTATTACAAACGTCTGGGTTACCGGGTTGATGAACGCGTGGGCCGTGATGGGCTGGAATATTACGCTGAAAAGTCACTCGCAGGGGTGCGTGGTGGGGTCTTATACGTAGTCGATCCTAATAAAAACATCATTACCCAGCTTGCGGCCAAGGAGCCTCAGCCTGCCCAGGCAGTCTATACCACCCTCGATTATGACTTGCAGCTTGGTCTGCAGCGAAGTAACGCCCTTAGTGCGGGCATGTCAGGTGCCATCGTTGTTTTAGAGCGGGATACTGGCAAGGTGCTGGCGATGCTCTCCTCCCCCGGTTTTAACCCCAATTTGTTCGAGCCAGCCAATTACAATTACAGTTATTTGATCAATGATTTGTATGCCCCGACCACGCCATTGCTCAATCGGGCAACCCAAGGGCTATACCCGCTCGGGTCAGTCTTTAAGATTGTGACCATGTCGGCGGCATTGCAAAGTGGGTTGTATACCAAGGATACTGAATATGATTGTGGTTACTTTTTCACCGAGCTTTCGGGCATGGAACCGCATGACTGGACATATGATCATTACCTGGAGGATGGAAAAACCCAGGCGAGTGGCAGGCTTACCTTGCCAGAAGGTTTAATGCGCTCGTGTAACCCTTTCTTCTGGCATATTGGACTGGATTTTTATAACCGGGGTATGTTTACTGCCATTTCGGATATGGCACGTGGATTCGGTTTAGGCAGCTCAACAGGGATTGAGATAGGTGATGCTGCGGGCCAAATACCAGACCCAACCAGCCAGGTGGATGCGGTTAATCTGGCTATTGCCCAAGGCAATACGTTAATCACTCCACTTCAGGTGGCGGATTTTATTGCCGCCGTGGGTAATGGTGGGACACTTTACACGCCTCACGTCATTGACCGAATTGTGCCTGTAGTTGGCGACCCGACTTATGTATTTACCCCCACCGTGCGCGGGACTTTACCCGTCTCACCAGAAAATCTGTCAATCGTCCAGGAGGCTATGGTCAGTGTAGTCATGAACCCGCGTGGGACGGCATATCGCACCAGTGCATATGGCATTAACAGCTTCGTCAGCAGCACGGGGATCCCGGTGGCCGCGAAAACGGGAACGGCAGAATCGGGTTACAGCGATCCGCACGCGTGGTTTGCAGGTTATACTTTTGCCGGGCGTGAGAATCGCCCCGACATAGCCATAGCCGTCTTGGTAGAGAATGGGGGCGAAGGCTCGGTGGTGGCAGAACCAATCTTCCGGCGCGTCTTGGAAATTTATTTCCTGGGCAGCCCACAGATGCGTTATCCTTGGGAAGCGCAGATCGGTGTGGTAGCCACCCCCACACCGGAAGTGACTGAAACGGCCACACCGGAAGTGACTGAAACCCCAACCCCATAGAAATATGTAATTAGCTTGCGTGGCTTGATTATTTGCTCCCAGTCTGGTTTTTATACCGTTGAGACCGAAACGGGCAGTATCACCTGTCGTTTACGCGGTAGGCTCAAGCAAGGCAAGCGCTTGGGAGATATTATCGCGGTGGGTGATTGGGTACAGGTATCACCACTACCAGACGGAGCGGGGATGATTGAACAGGTTGAACCGCGGCAGCATCTGCTCTCTCGGATAGCTCCCACCCCACGCGGAGAATACCAGCAGATCATCATCGCCAATCCAGACCAGGCAGTCTTTGTATTTGCGTGTGCCAGACCAGAACTACGACCAGGAATGCTGGACCGCTTCCTGGTGGTGGCTGAAAAGCAAGACATCCCGGTTTTGATTGTGGCGAATAAAGTGGATTTAGTGGGTCCTGCTCGTGCGGAAAAGCTGTTTTCTCATTATGAACCCCTGGGATATCCTCTCATTTATACTTCAGCTAAAAGTGGGGTTGGGCTGATGGAATTGGCTGAGAGGCTCCGGGGAAAGCTTTCGGTCTTTGCTGGTCCATCAGGGGCAGGCAAATCCAGCCTATTAAATTCCATTCAGCCAGGGCTTGGTTTGGCAGTACGCTCTGTAAGCCAAATGACGAAGAAGGGTAAGCACACGACTGTGGCACGCCATTTATTCCCATTATCGGGTGGAGGGTATGTGGCGGATACACCCGGCCTTAAAGCAATGGCATTATGGGATATCCGCCCGGAGGAACTTGATGGTTACTTCCCTGAGCTGCGTGGGTTGGTGGGTGCCTGCCAGTTTAATGATTGTACCCATACACACGAGCCTGGTTGCGCGGTGCTGGCAGCCTTGGAACGAGGAGAGGTTCATCCTGAACGTTATGCCTCCTACGTGAAAATGCGCCAGAGTCAAGATGAATATGACTAATGTAAAGTATTACTGGTTATCAAAAGCAGGTTACTTATTGCAGAAAGATGTATAATCTATTTTGTAGTATGTTTTGTAAGTCGAATACTATAAAAGGTCTTACTTACCCACAAGGTTTGGATCCATCCTGTGTGGTTTTTCGTTTTTGTATTAAACTGTCTTTGAACCATTTGTGTGTTAATGGAGTAGATTAATCAAGGAAGCTGGCATGTCGATTGGTGCTGAGAAGATGAAAGCGATTTCAGATTCCGAATTGGTCATTAGCTTGCAAGCTGGCAGTCTCGAAGCATTGGGTGTTCTTTATGACCGTCACCGGGGATTGGTTTTCCGCACTGCTATAGCGATCACCGGTGATTTGGAAGCAGCAGCAGATCTGTTGCATGATGTCTTCCTGCGTTTGCATCGTTTCGCTGGTCACGTAGACCCAAACAGACCTCTCGAACCCTGGTTGTATCGTATGACAACCAACCTGTCATATACCTGGGTCAAACGGCGACAGCGATGGCTACGCCCGTTAGAGGATGTGGCTGATTGGCTCGCAGGCACGCGCAAGGATACTCCTGCATACCAGGCAGAGATGGATGACTCCTGGCGGCAAGTGCAACAAGCAGTCTCATCGCTGCCACTTTCCCACCGAGGAGTGGTTGTTCTCTATTACATCAACGACCTCTCCTTACAAGAAATTTCTGAGATCCTTGACATCCCTGTGGGCACGGTTAAATCCCGCTTGCATTATGGTCGTCAGGCATTGAAACAAAGCCTGGGCTTACTGGCAGGAGAGATTTTACCCGAGCTGCAGTATGAATTTACTTAGGTCAGATCACCACTCCATTAAAGGCTGGTGATTAAAGGAAGAGCTTGGTTTACATTAAGCCTTTCAATTGGTTCAAAGGCGGTGATTTATGAACAAAAAATCAGATGCGCTTTTGCGCAAATTGCTAAAAAATTGGGTGTATCGGATACGTCCTCCTGAAAATGGACGTGCACGCTTATTATGGGACGCGGCTCATGCCTCACGCAATAGAATTGACTTGACCGTCCTTTTCTTCCATCCTCAATATAAATCTTATCCATGTTCACATTCGGACGATTGGCCGCAAACATTATTTACCTGGATTAATGAGAATTCGTTCCAATTTGGTATCCAGACGCGCCTCAGTTAGCATGCACTTTAAAATTCTACTGATAGCCCCGCTGCTTATCGGGCTGGTGGCATGCAATCAGGGCAGATTGAACACGATTAGCCCGCCTACGCAGCAGACTACTCACGCGAGTGTGGTTTCCCCATCGTTGACTTCCCTTCCTTCTCAAGGGGCGACTGCTATTCCCACAGTACAACCAACTCGCTTGTTAACCATCTGTTTGGTAAATGAACCTCGCTCACTCTTTCTGTACGACGCGGTATCCACTTCTGAGCAAAGTGTATTAGCAGCAATTTATGATGGACCCATCGACATCAAGAATTTCACTGCTAAACCGGTCATCGTAGAAAAAATGCCATCATTAGCAGAAGGGGATGCCCTGCTCCAGAGTGTGCAGGTGGGCTCCGGCGACTTGATCGTGGATGCACAGGGGAACCTGACAAACCTGGAGGATGGGGTGCTTTACCGGCCAGATGGTTGTACAGAGCTTGGGTGTGCAAGGGCTTATTCGGGCACTGACCCTGTGGAGATGGACCAGCTCGTAGTGCATTTCAAGCTACTGCCAGGTTTACAATGGTCGGATGGCACATCCCTGACTGCGGCAGATTCAGTTTATTCTTATGAAGTTTTCCGGAGCTTATACCCATCTGCTCTACCAGAACGGGTGAGCCGCACCGCTGCTTATAAAGCATTGGATGATTTGACCTTGGAATGGGTGGGTGTGCCTGGGTTCATGGATGGTCTTTATCAGACAAAGTTCTTCTCACCTCTGCCCCAGCATGCCTGGGCAAGCATTCCCGTCGGTGAGCTATCGATTGCTGCAATTTCCTCCCGGACACCAATCGGTTGGGGAGCATATGTGATTGATGATTGGGTCTCAGGTGACCACATTTCTTTACACGCAAACCCGCTTTATTTTCGGGCAGGCGAAGGTTTACCGTACTTCAACAACCTAGTGTACCGTTTCGTATCCGATGACAGCGAAGCCTTATCAGCAGTGCTGGTGGGTGAATGTGATTTGGTGGACCAAACGGCTGGACTTGAGTCGCAAATTGATTCATTATTGCAACTAAAAGATGAAGGAAGCATCTCCCTCGTTTATCAGACTGCTTTTGCCTGGGAATTGATGGAGTTTGATATTACTCCATTGAGCACGGACCGTCCATCCTATTTCACTGCACGAGAAGTGCGCCAGGCTGTGGCAATGTGTATCGATCGCCAGGCATTGGTCGAACGCCTCTCCGGGGGGCAGATGCAAGTTGCTGACCTGTATGTACCTTCCGTCCATCCATTGTTTAACCCTGAGGCGAGACACTATTCCTTTGATCCACAGTCTGCCTCCGATCTTCTGACAGCTGCTGGTTGGCAGGATGTGGACAACGATCCATCTACACCCCGTACTGCATTGGGTGTAGACGGTATTGCGGATGGTACGACCTTCGAGATGCAGTACCTGACCTCAGATGATGCAGAACACCTGACAGCCGCCCAGATGATTCAGGCGAATCTGAAACTGTGTGGTATACAGGCGGATATCGACCTCCAACCTGTGCAGCAATACCTGGCATCTGGTCCAGATGGACCTGTGTTCGGGCGACAGTTTGACCTGGCGCAGTATGCATGGATGACCGCGGTGGAACCACCATGTTCTCTGTACCTTACCAATGAAATCCCTGGTCCATATCCCGACTACTCGATCGGGTGGGGAGGGGTTAATGCTAGCGGCTATAGCAACCCGCAATACGACCAATCCTGTATAGATGCCCTATATTCACTACCTGACATGCCTCAACACTTTCAAAAGCATGCCGCGGCACAGGCAATCTTCGCTGAGGACCTACCCGCTCTACCACTATACTGGCATTACCGAGTGATTGTAGGACGCCCGGATTTGTGTGGTATCCCTCAACAAGTGGTGACCGAGAGTGTCTTTTCAGATCTGGAGTTGTTTAATTACGGGGAAGGCTGCCCGTGATTCTGGTCAACCTAACTCTGATCGATTCTAAAGGCGACCATTGACCAATTGGAGGATTCTGAGTATATTTCAGACGTTAACAAAAGGTTAGGAATTCGTTATAATTATCCTCCATAAATTAACCTAACCCCCTGAAAGGAGGTGTTTCTTCGGGAATAACGTAATGTTATGAACGCAAGATAAAAATTTATCAAGTAACAAAATCCAAACCATACTAAATTCTCTTTGGAGGAGAAAATAATGTCCCGTAAATCAATATTTTTAGCCTTGAGCTTTTTAGCTCTCGTAGCCTTAGCACTCGCGGCATGCACTCCGACGGAAGTTATCAAGACCGTCGTTGTGACCCAGGAAGTCCAGGTAGCTGGCACTCCCGTCATTCAGGAAGTGGTCGTAACTGCCACCCCTGAGCCAGTTGTGGCTACTGAAGCTGCCCCGAGGACCCTGGTCGTTTGCTTGGGCCAGGAGCCCGATACGCTGTTCCTCTATGGCAGCAATATGCTGGCTACCAGCCAGGTCCAACAAGCCATTTGGGATGGTCCATATGACACCAACACCTTTGCCTACCAGCCTGTGATCCTGGAGAAGTTACCCAGCCTGGCGGATGGCGATGCCGTGATCAAAAAAGTGCCCGTCAAGGAAGGTGACACGGTGGTTAATGATGCAAGCGAAATAGCCACCTTGACCGCTACCGCTGGTACTACCGAAGGCACCAAAGTGCGCCCGGCTGGCTGCCGCTCGACTGACTGTGCCGTAGTATATGACGGCACCAACGTCACCGAGATGGACCAGATGGAAGTCACCTTCAAGTGGCTGCCCGGTCTGCTCTGGTCAGATGGTACCCCGCTGACCGCCGCTGACTCTGTGTATGATTTTGAGTTGAATGGCGATCCCGATGTCCCGGCTGCAACCCGCTATGCCTATGAGCACACTACTTCTTATACAGCCCCGGATGACGTAACCAATGTCTGGACCGGTCTGCCCGGCTTTATGGACTCGACCTATTTTATTGAGGTGTGGCAACCTTTACCGCAGCACATCCTGGGACAGTACACTGGAGCTGAGCTGGTGACCGAGTTTGATGCCCAGAAGCTGTGGATGGGCTGGGGTCCTTACATCATCGACGAGTGGGTAAAGGGCGAGCAGATCACTGCTCACAAGAACCCGAACTACTTCAGAGCCAGCGAAGGTTTGCCCAAGTTCGACAATTTGGTCTATCGCATTACTGCTGGTGACGCCAATGCCCTCATCGCTGCCGTCCTGGCAGGCGAGTGCGATATCGTTGACCAGACCACAGCCTTGGATGGACAGTCACAACTGTTGCTCCAGTTGCAAGCCAAGGGTCAGATCAACGCCACCTTCGTCACCGGCACCACCTGGGAGCACGTTGACTACGACGTTCACCCCGTAGAGTCCATCGTCAACAGCGGCGTCTTCGCTGGCTGGGATCAGGACGGTAACGGTGAAGGGCCATTTGGGGATGTCCGTCTGCGCCAGGCGATTGCCATGTGTATGGATCGCCAGTCAGTGGTCGATACCGTCCTATACGGTCAGTCGATCGTGCTTGATACCTATATTCCGCCCAACCACCCTATGTTCAACACTGAAGTAAAGCACTGGCCGTATGACCCGGCTGCTGCGGCTAC
>CAZXPK010000014.1:0-2308 GCA_964642565.1 uncultured Anaerolineaceae bacterium | reverse complement strand
CCTGCGACCTGTACTTGAGCACCCAGATGGCGACAGAAGAAAGTGGCTGGTCTGGGCAGAACTATGGTGGTTTTGCCAACGCTGAATATGATACTGTTTGCAACACCCAGCTCCAGTCGCTACCTGGCGAAGCAGCTTATGAGGAAGCCGCCAAGGAAGCTCAGCGCCTCTTCGGTGAGCAGCTGCCGGTGGTGCCTTTGTTCCTGCGCCTCAAGCTGGCGGCAACCCGTCCTGACATGTGTAACTTCATCATGGACCCAACTGCCAACAGTGAGTTTTGGAACATCGAGAACTTCGACTACGGCACAGGCTGCACTCAGTAATCCGTGCGGCGCATGTACATAGTCAAAGCTTATTAGTAAACTAGCGATGGTGGCAGTCGAAAGGCTGCCACCATCCTACTGTTTATTATGGATGCACGATGTAATTTTCCCAACCAGGTTCTTTGGTGGGAATGGCTGGTTATGGTTCAAGATGATCCCTCACATCAGTGATTTCCAAGAATCAAACGTCGAAATTGAACCTCACTTCAGTTTAATAGTATTACTAGTGACTTTAAAAACTTCATAATTCATCTGTAGGGCAACTCTCCACAGCTGCCAAATCTTGGAAGCTATGGAAATTTGCCCTGATTAATTAGAATGAATTATTGTGGAGGTGTTTATGACCAATTATCTGATCCGCCGTCTCTTTCAGATGATCCTCGTGGTGCTGCTCTCAACGGTGGCAATCTACGTCCTGCTGAACATCGCCCCGGGTGGGCCTCTGGCCGGGTTGAGGAATATCGGCGACAAGCGACTGCGTCCCTCCGAAGCGGATATGGCCCGTCTGGAAGCCTATTTAGGATTGGACAAGCCTATCTTCCTGCGCTATCTGACTTGGCTGATCGGGGATGACTGGCTGGGCGCCGATTGGGTATACGTTGGTTTGGGCAACTACCGTTACCCGAGGCTCGGTGCCAGCGGCGAGCAAAAAATTGAGATTAACTCGGATACCGGCGAGAAGACCCTCCTGTGGAATTATGCCCGTTTCTGGACTGACCCAGGACCGGCTTTGCTCAACCCTGGTTACGAGATTTGGGTGTGGGGCAAAGAAACCGGCATACGCCAGTTTTACGCCGAGCGCCTCCAGGTTAAACCTCCTGCCAAAGCAGCGCGACCGGAGGACCTTATCACTTTTGGTACTGTGGTCAAAGTAGGGGCGGAGACCATCACCATCGCTGATGCGGGCGGGGTTAAATCCACCGTCACGGTTGATCAAAATACGACCTATAACTTTCCAGTGACCGAAGGCTTGCCACGCCCAGAGAGTGGCTTGTGGCTGAATATCTCCGGGCTGACTGGAGATACCGGTCTGCTCAAGCAGTATTCCGGCTTCCATGGCTCCAACCGTGGCATCCTGCGGATGGATTTTGGCTGGTCGTGGAAGCTGGCTGCCGGGCAACCGGTTACATCTCTGCTGAAAAGCCGCCTGGGGAACACGTTGATCCTGATGACCACTGCCACAGTCGTTTCGCTGATCATCGCCATCCCCATTGGTATATATTCTGGTGTGCACCAATATAGCGGGACCGATTATGCTGTGACCACCTTTGCCTTCTTCGGCTCAGCCATGCCAGTCTTCTGGTTCGGCTTGATGCTGATCCTGCTCTTCTCTTACAGCTTCAAAAACTGGGGGTTACCTTATATGCCCTCCGGAGGGACGGTTTTGGTGCGCGAGGCGCAGCCAGGCAGCCTGGAGTTATTGTTGAATATAAGCAAAGGCACCTTTGTGGATCGACTCATGCATATCATCCTGCCTGCGATGATGCTCAGCTTGCTTTATCTGGCAGGCTGGTCGCGTTATATGCGCTCTTCCATGCTGGAAGTGTTGCGCCAGGATTATGTACGCACTGCACGCGCCAAGGGCTTGGTCGAGAATGTGGTGATTATCAAACACGCCTTGCGTAATGCGCTCATCCCCATCATCACCATCGTGGTTTTCCAAATTCCGGGTATATTTGGAGGGGCGATCCTCACCGAGACCGTCTTCTCCTATCCGGGAATCGGGCGCCTGTACTTCGAGGCCCTCAATGCCAGCGACTGGCCGGTGGTGATGTCCATCCTGTTCATCACTGCCGTCCTGGTGGTTTTCGCCACGCTGCTGGGCGATGTCTTGTACACGGTGGTAGACCCACGCATCCGGTTTAAATAGGAGAGAAAAGCATGGCTGTTGCAGAGCTTGATCGCGAATCCCTCGCCAAAGTTAAAGAAGAAAGTTATCTACGCATCATCTGGACCCGCTTCCGCAGGCACAAGCTGGCGGTGAT
>CAZXPK010000013.1:0-40195 GCA_964642565.1 uncultured Anaerolineaceae bacterium | reverse complement strand
TCGCATCAAGTTGAAGCAACTTTATCCATCCATATCAGCGTGACTGACTACTAAGATGCCTTGAGTATTTAGATTATCGGCAATCATTGCCGGGAAGAAATCGAGAAACTTGTGAAAACCGACAATTAGCATGGGGGAACGTTGATATACATCACCAGCGATCATCGTCTCCGGGACTAAACAGGTCACCCGAAGTGTTCCCAGGGAGGTTGGTATCAATATATTTGCATCCAGCGATCCGTGATAAGGATATCTGGACTGGTCACATAGGTTCAAGAATGACTCGACAGCCTTATCGAGTGATGACAATCCTACAAGCGCATAGGGATGCTCAAGATTGGATTTGATAAAATTTTCCAAAAAATCCAAAGGGGAATCGACCATTTTCAGGTAATCATCTGGCTGATAGCCGAAAATGTCGATAGATCCACTACTCCAATAAGGAGTTCCCCAACCCTTGGTAATAACACTTGTCTTATGACCTTGTAAACTAGCCAGCCATGCAGCCATCAAACCAGCGAGGCCTGAGCCAATCACCACAACATCGTGGGATAGAATTTGATTCAGGTGTGTTGGTTTATGATCAATCAAAGATCCTAAGGAGTGCTTGTGTAAGTTTTCTGTTGGAGGCTTTGTGTACTCATCAGCTGCCAATCTGGATGATTGTTCACCTGGCAAGCTGGACGCGTTGAGAACATCGACATATATGAGCTCATTGAACCGCGCCTGCCTGAGCTGCTGATCCCACAAAATGGGTATATTCCCTTTCCAGCGTTCCTGAAGAAAATCACGCAATGATGCATTCGTCTCCTCTACAGGTGCATGCCTTAATGTATGCAATATGCCTGCAGCACGGAATGTACAAAATGTGCCTTGGCATGGTCCCATTCCAAGGCGAGTGTCTCAGCGAATATCATCCAAGGTTGTAGTATTTGAATATATGAGCGCCTTTTCAATGTCTTGCTCAGTTGCCAGCTCGCACTCACAAATCAACTGACCATAGGTCGATTCTTTCTCGATTTTCTCCAATCGAGCACCAGGAAAATGGTGCGCCTCTTTATTATTGGAACGCATTGGCAAGCTTTCAAGATGGGTTTGGCATGGATGGTCGACTTTTAATTTTTCGCATATTTTGTCGACCGTTACTTGGGCCATTTTCCGATATGTCGTCTACTTCCCACTGGTTATGGTGAGCATACCCTCGATCCCATCACGATCAGCATGATCCAACAAGACGAAAGTCCGGCTGATATCACGGTCTTTAGCTGAATCTACCATTTGGATTAATGGACACACTCCAGCCCAGGCTCGTAAAATCCGGAATTGCTTGAAGTGTGGGATGATTTTTTCTCCTTCATCCAGCAGTAATCGGATTTCCCAAGGCTCAATCGAGTAATGATCAGGGTCGGACACTTGAATATCAGTTGTACCCATCACTGCAACGGTGTGGGCTGGCACCAAAATGTCACCATCTGAAGGTAGCCTACAACGATTGATGATGGTATTCACAACCCGATGGTTAAGAGCCAGCATTGTTCCCTTGCCGGGGACCATCACAAGATTAATTCCTGCAGTACGCGCGATTTTTCCAACCCAGGCCCCTGATGCATTGACAACCATACTGGCATCAATCTGCACATCCTCATCCTTTACCAGATCATGGCACATCGCACCTGTCACCGCCGGGCTTCCGGAAAGAGTTCCATGGGTGACCAATAGGCTAACGACTTCAAGATAAGTTAAAACCAGTGTCCTGTGTTGATGTGCAGATTCGGCATTCAAATCAGCTGCAAGGTATGAATCAGCAGAAGCATCAGAAACTCGGAAACATTGCTCAATCTTAGGATTAAGCAATGGTTCTGCCTTCAGCATTTGATTGTTAGGGATGAATTCTACGGGTATTCCTACTTTATGGCATCCTTCGATAAATTGTGGTACATAAGCAGGATCATCTTGAGGGGTAAGGACAAAATACCCTCCTGTATCCTCAATGCATTGAGGCATTATCCTGCGGAGAATTTGGTTTTCTTCGTAACATTCCCTGGCAGCTTGAGGATCCTTAACGACATAACGCCCACCACTATGTAACAAACCGTGATATCGACCTGTAGTTCCATAAGCCAGGTCACGCCGGTCGATCAGGATGCAGCTAAAACCACGTATGGCGAGGTCACGTAAGACGCCTGTGCCGGTTGCACCACCACCGATCACCAAGATATCTGTTTGGACACGACGCATGGTATTCCCTCAATCATCCATTGGGGGATTTAAATATTCGAGCATTCCGGCAACTGAAACACTAATTTACCCAATTAAATGTTCGTTCAACTGCTTTTAACCAGCCATTGTATAATTTTTCTCGTTGACTTGATTCCATGTGAGGTTCCCAGATATGGCTAATTTGCCAGTTATCGCGCAGATCATCAACGCCTTCCCAAAATCCTACAGCTAACCCGGCTGCATAAGCAGCGCCTAGAGCGGTAGTCTCGGAAATTCTTGGTCGGACCACTGGGATGCCGAGAATATCGGCTTGAAATTGCATGAGTAACTGGTTATAAACCATCCCCCCCATCGACTTTGAGATTTCTCAGCTTTACCCCTGAGTCCTCTTCCATTGCTTCCAGGACTTCGCGGGTTTGATAAGCTGTAGCTTCGAGAGCAGCACGCGCGATATGACCTTTATTGATGTAACGGGTCATGCCAACAATCACTCCTCTGGCATCCGATCGCCAATAAGGAGCAAATAAGCCTGAAAATGCCGGAACAAAATAAATCCCGCCATTGTCTTCCACACTACTGGCAAGCGCCTCGATTTCAGATGATTTGGTGATCAATCCCAAGTTATCACGCATCCATTGAACCAATGATCCTGTGATGGCAATCGAACCCTCCAAGGCATATACGGCAGGTGTTTCAACCATTTTATAGCTGAGCGTGGTTAGCAGACCTTTTTTGGATTGGATAACCTTGGTACCAGTGTTAAGTAACATAAAACAGCCGGTACCATAGGTGTTTTTTGCCTCCCCAGGGCTAAAGCAGGTCTGCCCTACCAAGGCTGCTTGCTGATCTCCCAAATCACCACAGATAGGTATTATGTCTTTAAATGGACCATCTCGGGAGGTCGTTCCATAAAAATGGCTGTCGCAGGAAGTGACGATATTCGGCAACATATTTCTAGGATTTTTTTAAGGTATTGAGAATCTCATCATCCCAATCCAAACTTACCAGGTCCATGAGCATTGTACGGCTGGCATTACTGACATCGGTGATATGCACACCGTGATGAGGGCCTCCAGTCAACCACCAGATTATCCAGCTATCGATGTTTCCAAATAATGCTTCTCCATGCGCAGCGGCTGATCGTAATTGGGGGATGTTGTCCAGCATCCATTTGATTTTTGGAGCGGAGAAATAAGTCGTGAGTGGCAAGCCGACTTTACCCCTGAAACGGTCCTGACCGCCATTATTGGCGAGCTCATCACAGATCTGCTTAGTTCGGGTATCCTGCCAGACGATGGCATTACAATAGGGCTTACCAGTATTTCGATCCCAAACGACTGTCGTTTCCCGTTGGTTAGTCACACCGATTGACATAATGTCACCCGGCTTTATATTCCCCTTGTACGAAACTCCCTGGATGACTTCTTGGGTCCGTTGCCAAATCTCTAAAGGATCATGTTCGACCCACCCCGGCTGTGGATATATTTGTTGATGTTCTCTTTGTGCTGAAAAGACTACGTTACCATCATGGTTAAAAAGCATACATCGTGTACTAGTAGTCCCTTGATCAATTGCTGCGATGAATTTTGTCATGAATGCCTTGGAGTCATTGACCTAATGTTTTTAGTAACCCATTGCTAAGTTGTGTTTTTTCTAAAGAAGATAACCTGGCTGAACTATGCATTAAAAGGTATTGGACCGGGGGCATTTCTCCTTCGTTTACGACAGAGGCTATTTCCCCAGGTTCTCGTAACCTGATATTTTGCCAATCAGAAAAGTTCATCCTGCGGCGTCCTTCAGTAACATCACGATAGACCAACCATGAAATTGGTGCGACGTTCGAATACCATGGCCATATCGTTTCATTACTATGACAATCGAAGCAAGCCTTCTTGGCAAGGTCGCTGGTTGATTGACTATCCCAATTCGGCTCACTTACTATGGCGGGATTGGTATGATTTTTTCCATATGGTATTATTTGAATAAGCAATAAGAATACGATAACAATAATAATCAGGCTCGAGATAATTTTTATGCTCCGCTTTGACATCGACATATCCTCACAAAGATAATTGATCATCATAAAGGGTCATCAGGTTTTTTTTACAACCAACTAAACATTGAAAATTTCTTAAATCAAATAAATTCGTCTTTAATTTCCGAATATATAACTCTAGATATTACGTAAAACCATTTGGATTTTGAGATTGCCACTGCCATGCGTCTTTGCACATGTCATCCAGCATTTTTTGTGTATACCAGTTTAATTCACGGTTGGCTTTCGTTGGATCAGCGTACGATATGGCTGCATCACCTGGTCGGCGTTCCATAATTTTATAAGGAATTTTATGCTGGCAAGCCATCTCAAAAGCACGGATCACTTCCATGACGCTATACCCTCGACCTGTACCCAGGTTATAGGTCACCAAACCTGGATTTGTGGCTAACTTTTCTAGTGCTTTGATGTGACCGTTCGCCAAATCCATGACATGAATATAATCTCTAACACCCGTACCATCGGGAGTAGGATAATCATTTCCCCACACGCGCACAAACGGTAGCTTGCCAACTGCCACTTGAGCGACGTAAGGCATCAGATTGTTGGGAATACCGTTTGGATCTTCACCAATGCGACCACTTGGATGAGCTCCTACAGGGTTGAAGTAGCGTAATAGAGCAATATTCCACTCCGGTTCAGCTTTATATAGATCACGCAAGATATCCTCGATCATTAACTTGGTCCTGCTATAGGGGTTGAGTACAGACATTGGAAATTCCTCTGTGATGGGTACGGTTTTTGCTTCTCCATACACCCCTGCAGTTGAGCTGAAGACGATATCTCGCACGTTATACTTTCTCATGACTTGCAACAGGATCAGAGTTCCTGATACATTATTATGGAAATATTCCAGCGGAATACTTACTGATTCCCCCATTGATTTTAAGCCAGCAAAGTGGATGACAGCATGGATAAGGTGATTTTCAAATACCTTTTCCAAATGCTCTCGATCTAACAGATCGACCTTATAAAATGACAATCTCTTGCCAGTTATTTCTTGAACGCGTCTAAGAGATTCTTCTTTACTGTTGCATAAATTATCTACAACGATGATCTCGTATCCAGCTTGAAGCAATTCCAAGCAGGTATGGCTGCCGATATACCCTGCGCCACCAGTGACAAGGATATTCATTGGTAATCCTCCCTCGGGGGACAAAATGTATCGACAATCACGGAAGGCTCCAGTGTATACACACCATGCGATACATTGGACGGAACATAATAGCTATCGCCCTTCTTAAGCTCATATTTCTTCCCATCAATGACCATCTCGATGTGACCTTCAACAAGATAGCCTACCTGTTCATGTGGGTGAGAGTGAACGGGAACCTCGACATGAGCATTAAATGTGAATTCACATATCATCATGGACTGACCTTGTGACAATGTCTTCCGGACCAGTCCTGGTAATGCAGTGATTGGTTTAGCTTCTTTATTTAAGAAAATCATTTTCTATGCTCCCAGGTTGTAATCTTAATTATTCTATGGATATTGGTTTCGCTAATCGAGTCGATTGGTACAAACCTTCTATAGTCACAATATTTCCCCTGCTATCGTCGAGGCTTATACGAGTAGGTTTTTTTAATAATATTGCATCTTCGAGATCCTCGATTTCACCTCGGTACAACTCAGCTCCTTTTATCCAGATTATCCGTGTTTGTCCATCCCTTTCTAAAAGGATTTTAGTTCTTTTTCCTGGTTTATACGGCTCGGGGATTGTAATCCTGCCTTTATCACCAGTTATTTCCATCAACGCTTTGAAGGGTGTAATGAAGCTGCATTCGAATTGAGATATTACCCCTCCCGGAAAACTCAATTGCCCAGAATATAACACGTCAATCCCAGATGGACCAGTTATTTGGGAACCGTATACCCCAACTGGCTCTTCCCCGATAAGGTAACGGGCGTAACTAATGGGATAACAACCAACATCCCAAAGACTCCCACCACCCAATTGTGGGTCAAAGCGTGGATTATTGGGTCGTGTATTGGTATAACAGAATGAGCCTCGGATCAATTGCAGGTTTCCAACTTCTCCTTTATCTACCATTTCCTTAACTAGTAAAGTTTGGGGATGATGCCGGTACATGAATGCTTCGGCAATCACCATTCCGGTCTTCATTGAAGTTTCCTTAACCGCATCCATATCCATGGTGCTGGTGGTTAATGGTTTTTCACACAACACATGTTTTCCCATCTGCATAGCTTTGATGGACCACTCAGCATGCAATCCATTCGGAAGTGAGTTGTAGATTACATCAATTTCTGGGTCTGTAATTAGGGCTTCATAGCTTGTATGGAAATATGGAATTCCCCAGGATTCAGCATACTGTTCAGCTTTATCTTGAGAACGGCTGGCAACAGCCATTAATTGGCTGTTTTTTGATGATCGAATTGGGCCAATTACTGCCTGGTTGATGTGAGCAGTACCTAACAAACCCCATCTGAGGCGTGTCGGATTAGCCATAGACATCAATTATACACGCCAACCATGACTAACAATTCCATTTGAGTATAATACCATGCATATGACACTATCGAAATTATTAGCTCATTGGAGGTCCGACCCGCAAGTGGGACCAAATCTGGTGGAGTGGCGAATCCTGCCTGGAAAGGCATCACGCTTGGTTCCTTTTCCTCCTGGCATTCATCCTATGCTCAAGGAAGCTTTAGAAGCCCGGGGAATCCATTCGCTATACTCCCACCAAGGGTCTTCCTTCATGCGTATAAAAGAGGGGAAGAATGTCGTTGTGGTCACAGGGACTGCCAGTGGAAAAACTTTATGCTACAACCTACCGATTTTAGACTGCATGCTTAATGATAAAGATGCAACCGCACTCTATTTATTCCCGACTAAAGCATTATCACAAGATCAAAATGCGGTCCTAAAATCATTGTTATCTCAGGTAAATGCAAATCTTAGGACCGAAGATCATATCAGTCAGAGCGCGGACGTTATAAAATGCGCTATTTATGATGGCGATACTCCGGTGAGTGTTCGTTCGACAATAAGAAGCACGGCACAATTGATCATCACGAACCCGGATATGCTTCACACCGGGATCCTACCTCATCACACCGGCTGGGCACAATTTTTTCGTGGTCTTCGTTATGTAGTCATTGATGAAATACACACATATCGGGGTGTATTTGGCTCGCATGTAGCCAATGTGATCCGGCGGCTTAAAAGGATCGCAAAATTTTATGGTGCAGAACCGCAATTTATATTAACTTCTGCAACGATTGGAAACCCTAATGAGCTTGGACAGCATATTATCAATGAACCAGTCACATTGATTGATGACGATGGAGCGGAAAAGGGTGAGAAACATTTTCTAATATACAACCCTCCAATCATCGATAAAAGTATAGGTTTGCGAAAGAGTGCCATTCAGGCAGGAGTCAGCCTGGCAGAGGATTTACTCACCTATGACCTACAAACGATCGTATTTAGCCGAGCAAGACGAACGGTGGAAATAATCCTGACTTACTTGAGAGAACAAACGACTAGTACGAATGTAAATAGACCTTTCTACAAACGAGATGCTAACGAAATTATCCGTGGGTATCGTTCAGGATATTTGCCGGGACAAAGAAGAAACATCGAAGAAGGATTAAGAAAGGGTGACGTACGTGTTGTAGTTGCGACCAATGCGCTTGAATTAGGGATTGATATTGGTGGGATGGAGACCTCTCTTCTTGTGGGTTACCCTGGGACGATTGCCGCCACCTGGCAACAGGCGGGACGCTCAGGGCGCGGTGAAAAATCATCCCTGGCAATCTTGGTGGCTTCTCCAAATCCTTTGGACCAGTATCTTGCCCAGCATCCAGATTATTTTTTCAGTCGTTCTCCCGAGCATGGAATGATCAATCCAGATAATCTGCTCATCCTATTGGGGCATTTACGCTGTGCTGCATTTGAGCTTCCATTTCAAGCGGGTGAAATATTTGGCTCAATATCTCCAGCTGATATGCAAGAGTTGATGGATTTTCTTCAGGGAGAAGGAGTGATACATCGTTCGGGAGACAAGTATTTTTGGATGGCAGATAAATATCCTGCCCAGAATATCTCACTGCGCAGTGCATCAACAGACACGGTATTGTTGCAAATTCCTGTAGTTAATGGTGATAATGAAACCATCCTTCAGACGATTGGTGAAGTGGATGCCTCCAGCTCGTATTGGATGACTCACCCAGGGGCGATTTATATGCATGAAGGCACAACCTACCTGGTTAAAGCTCTCGATTTTGAGAATCATATTGCCACACTTCAACCAACCGACGTAGATTACTATACGGAGCCTCGTAAAGAAGTGGTCGTACAACAGGTGGAAAAAATAGCTGAATCGGAGGTTACTGGTGGGGTAAAAGCGTACGGTGAAATACAGGTTTCTTCACAGGTAATTGGTTTTCGCAAGATTCGCTGGCACACCAATGAAACGCTAGGCACTGAAAATTTAAATTTACCGTCATCGGAATTATTAACCAAGGGCTATTGGCTGGCTTTATCTGAAGATACTGTCAGCAAGCTTCGAGAAGAAAGATTATGGGCGAATGCGCCCAATGATTATGGACCCAATTGGCTAAAACAACGTGATTTAGCACGCGCACGGGATGGATTTCGTTGCCAGATATGCGGTGAACCAGAGGGAGATAAAGCCCATCATGTACATCACAGAATCCCGTTCAGAATGTTCGAATCAATCGAACAAGCCAACCAGCTTGCGAATTTAATCACCTTGTGTAATTCTTGTCACCGCAAGGTCGAAACAGCTGTTCGGGTGCGGAGTGGGCTAGCTGGATTGGCTTTCACACTCGGTAATTTGGCACCCCTCTTTTTGATGTGTGATATCGGTGACCTGGGGATTCACTCCGATCCACAGTCATCGCTAGCAGAAGGAAAACCTGCAGTAATTCTATATGACTTGATTCCAGGTGGAATAGGGTTAAGTGAAAGATTGTATGAAATCCATGCAGATTTAATGGCTAGTGGATGTGAATTGGTTGAGGCTTGTGAATGCGATGATGGATGTCCGTCGTGCGTTGGTCCTGGTGGTGAAGGCGGCTCAGGGGGTAAACGTGAAACATTAGCATTACTAAAAGAGTTATCGAAGTAATCTAATATAGTAAGTGAGGTCAACTTCTATAGTATGTGATCCGTCGGAGAATTATCGACAGGCGTCCGTAACGGGATTTTGTGATATTTTTTATATACCGTTTGGTTTAGATGAATAATGACTTTGAAAATATACTGGTAAAGTTTGGATAGGTGGATAATTCAATATATTTCACGCGTTTGGCGATTTCTTCTACCACTGACCTTTGTTCCATTGATAAGAGTATTTGCCTGGCGCCTGCTCCAGCAGCATTTCCAACCTGACGAAAACGCTCCAAAGGGAGGGCAGGGAACATCCCAATCTCAATAGCGCTTGGTATATTAATATAGGTGCCGAAAGCCCCGGCAATAATAAATTCTTCAATTGCATCAGCTGAAATACCAGCAGTTTCTATTAGAACCTCAATACCTGTACGGATGGCTCCTTTGGCAAGCTGTATTTCATTGACATCCTGACGTGTGATTACTATATCTCGCCCATTTCCACTATAGGAATGGCTGACGAGAAGGAATTCATATTTATGATCAGACTGCCTCACGGATGGATGAGCAGGGAGGAATGATCCGCGGTGATCCAGTGCCCCCATATGATGCATGCAGGCGATGGCATCCAGTATACCAGAGCCACATATACCAATTGGGGCAGCATTATCTATGGTTTGGGTACGCAGTTCATCATGAATAATTTGCACGCGTTCAATAGCCCCTGGAGCTGCACGCATCCCCGCTTGTATATGAGCACCCTCAAAGGCCGGTCCAGAGGCGCAGGAACATGATAATAGTTGATCATTATAGGTTAAAGATATTTCTGTATTTGTACCAATATCCAACGCAATGGCTGTTTTAGGAGATGACCAGATACCTGTTGCCAATAACATGGCGACATGATCTGCGCCAACATAGCCGGCGATGTTGGGTGGTAGATAAATTTTCGCTCCGGGTGCAATGTTTAGTCCAATCCTGTTTGCATCAAATTCCAACGAATTACCTACAGCTGGAACATAGGGTGCCATACCAAGCTGGTGGACAGGTAAACCAGCAAAAAGATGGTGCATAGCAGTATTTCCAACGACTACGGCTTCCACAATTTGATCTGAGGTAGGGTGAAGCTCCTTATTTCCTACCTGCAGGCATAATTCTTGAATTAATTGGTTGATCGTATCGAGTAATCTTGTTTGAAGAGTTTTACTTCCACCAACGACATTATTTGAGTAACTAATCCTGCTGATAACATCTTCACCAAATGCGGTTTGTGGATTCATTTCTCCAGTTTTTGCCAGAATTGCACCCGAATTAAGCTCACAAAGGTATGCTGCCAGCTTGGTTGTACCTACATCCACTGCCAGTCCCAAGAGTGAGGTAGAAGGAGGTAAAACTGCAACAACTTCTCCATTGCGCATAGCCATTGTTGTATGCCAATGATATTTACGTAAAAGAGGTGACATCACTTCAAGGACAGATAGATTGAAACCTAATGGAGGTTTTACCCCTGCATGTTTCAGGGCATCAATAACCCGAACCGTGTCTGACCTAAGATCGATTATGGTGGGTTTATCGATTTCCACCTCGATGGGGATTACGGCAGGATCAATCTGTACGATCTGGGACTGACCTTCAATCTGTAATCTTTGAGGTGCTGTAAGAGATTCAGGTGGAATTTCGATGAGTAAATCACTTTGGGCATATGATTGGCAAGCTAAACGATATCCAGATTGCAGCTCATATTCATTAAAGATGGCTGTTTCTTCCAGAGTTATTTCAGTGAGAGTACCATCTATCAGACGGATTTTACAGCTATCACAGACCCCGATCCCTCCACAAATGGAGGCCAAGTTGATTCCTGCCCCTTGAGCTGCGTTCAGCAGGGAATTTCCACGAGCGACAGTTACTCGT
Source organism: uncultured Anaerolineaceae bacterium (assembly GCA_964642565.1). Lineage (GTDB taxonomy): Bacteria > Chloroflexota > Anaerolineae > Anaerolineales > UBA4823 > FEB-25. The sequence continues at coordinate 28,907 of CAZXPK010000013.1, read as the reverse complement.
CTTCCGATAGGCTGAAAATTTACAATGAATTCCGTCTTATTTTGCATAATGATTTTGGTACTTACATACACCTTTGAGACTACAAAAATCACAAGATGAGCCTTTGGCAGATACATCTTCACCCACTCCCAATACCATGGATAAAGATTTGTTGGGTGTCATCATGCATGATTCGGAAAGCGAAACCTGAATCTGTTCGCTTTCCAGCAAGGTAAAGATCTGCGGCTGCCCCTGTTCTACTGACCAGCCTACCATTCCCGGATTTAATGGCATGGTAGTTTTTAAACCATCGTCTTTGGCTTGGGTTTCGAAATAATTGCATGCAAGTATGGCTAACCTCTCAACAGCTGCAGAACCTACACCATCCAGTGCTATTGCAATAAGTGGATCAATATTGAACAATCTGGAGACGTTTTCATCAATCTCGCTGCCTATCGTGCAAATCATCACTATAAGCATCTGGGCGCGCGCTAGATGTTGAGCAATCAACTCACCGGATAAGTAAGACTTACCATTACTAAATGAGCTTGAATATAGTTCCAATCGTTCGTGAATGAGACCCTTTACTACATATTTTTCATATAACACACGTGGATAGAGTAGAGGTATCCCAGTGGTAATTGCATCTTCAGTGCTTTTTACCAATGATGGACGACGTAATCGGATGACATCAGGGTCTGCACCTTGAGCCCGTAGAACATCATCTATCGTTAATTGTAATTTCCAATGATCAAGGATCGGCATGTTTTGACTTTGTCAATCTTGAAATTTGTTCTTTGATCAATTATGAATGATCATATCATCATGACTGGAAGTAGCTTGTTTACTGCGCTGACCAGTAGATCAATTTCATCCTCGGAATTATAACCTTGTACAGATAAACGTAGAAAATGTTGATTATTCCATTCTAGACATGGTATTTCAATCCTAAACTCGTTATATAAACGAGCTTTCAGCTCAGTAAGGTCTTTCATTTTTGGAATGGGAATTGTACCCATTTGGTGATAAAAATCGGAATCCAACAGATATAAAGGACCTAATCCGGTTTGAGCACAAATTCGTTCGATGGCAGAACGCAATAGCCTATGACATGTGGCTTGCACGCCATCCCAGTGATTGTCTTTCATAAATTCAATTGCAGACGGTATCGAGAGTGCCGCGGCTGGATCTTTTGTTCCAGTCCATTGAAGATAGTCAATAAATGTCGACTCGCGTGGGGAGGAGGCTTTTGATTGATACCCCCAGCTCACGATCAAAGGCTCGATGAGGTTTTGAACCTCAGGTCGAACATATAAAAAGCCTGCACCTTTTGGGCTTAACATCCATTTATGGCAATTACCAATATAAAAATCAACTTGGAGGGAAGCTAAATCTACTGATAATTGCCCCGGTGCATGGGCACCATCAATGACAGTGAAAATGCCTGCTTCATGTGCTCGTTGACAGACCAACTGAACTGGTAAAGTTAGCGAAGTGGGAGATGTGATATGGCTCATGAAGATTACTTTTGTTCGTGGTGACACAGCATGCCATAACTGATCCACAATTTCCTGCTGAGTGGTGGCAGGTACCTCGATAGTTTGTTGTCTATATTTCGCACCCGTCTTCTGACAAATAAAATCCCACGTAAAATTACATGCTCCATATTCATGATCTGTTGTAAGGATCTCGTCTCCCGGATCTAGCTGCAATGATCGAGCCACGATATTAACACCGTGTGTGGCATTGGGGATATATACAATATCGTCTGCAGAAGCGTTTACATATCCCCCTAATACTTGTCGGGATTGTAGCAGATAATTATCAAGCTCACTCCCCAGGAATTGAACAGGTTGGCGCTCTAATTGCTTCTGCCATGCTTGGTATTTTTCGAACACTGGACGTGGACATGCCCCGAATGAGCCATGATTAAGATAGATAACTTGTGGATCTAGTAAAAATAAATCTTTTAGCATTTTAGCTCATCAATAGAAAGGTCTGATTCTGTGCAATTTTATCATCACAGTGAACATATTCAATGCGTGATATAATACTGATAATATATATCTTATTACGATATATTAGAGGATTGCAGTGAAGGATACTACCGAGGCGGGATTTTCGGGAAGTATAAGAGGTAAATCTATGCGTGTCGTGATTGCTGGTGGAAGTGGTTTAATTGGGCGTGAATTAACCTCAACACTGACTGCTGCTGGAGATGAGGTAATAATCCTGAGTCGGAACCCGGCAATGGTTAAGGGATTGCCTGCTGGGGTAAGTGTGATTAAATGGGATGGAAAAACACTACAAGATTGGGGGCTGCAGATTGAAAAATCCGAAGTGGTAATTAATCTTACTGGTGAAAATCTATCTGGAGAAGGTTTTTTGCCTTCAAGATGGACAAAAGAGAGAAAATTACGATTGGTGCAAAGCCGGATAAACTCTGGTAAAGTTCTCACCAAAGCGATTGAAATGGCAAAGACTAAACCATCGGTGTTTGTGCAAGCATCCGGCATTGGTTTTTATGGTACTCATCAGGAAAAATCATTAAACGAAGGGGATGATAGCGGAGACGATTTCTCTGCTAATTTGTGTAAGGAATGGGAGGCTTCATCACTACCGGTAGAAATAATGGGAATTCGGCGGGTGGTTATAAGGAACGGCGTGGTTTTATCCACAAAAGGTGGTGCATTACCACTCTTATTATTGCCATATAAACTATTTGTCGGGGGTCCACTTGGAGATGGGCATCAGATTTATTCATGGATTCATATTACCGATGAAGTAAATGCAATCCTGTTCTTGATCCATGATAATCAGGCAAAAGGAGTATTTAATCTGGCTTCTCCAAACCCGGTGTCGAATGAAGAATTCGGCAGGACGATCGGTCAGGTGATGAAACGGCCACATTATTTCCCGATCCCGGGGTTCGCCATGCGTTTGGCATTCGGTGAAGTGTCTTTAATGGTTCTGGAAGGACAAAAAGTGATTCCACAAAAACTTTTAGAGGCAGGATATATTTTTAAATTTCCGGGATTGGAGGATGCGCTTAAAGACTTACTGAAGAAATAAATAATAATTAGGATATTGTGGAACAAATTAATAGATGATGCTTGAAGCATGAGGAATTGTATTCCTCATAATTCGGATATACTCATATCAAGATCTAAAATTAGACATGGAATAGTTCGCGTAATCATCTAATGAATATACTGGCGGTCAGTGATAAAGTAATCGATTGGATTTATAGTCCGAAAATACGACTACTTCTACCGGACACAGAATTAGTAATTGGTTGTGGTGATCTCCCCATTGATTATTTGGATTTTATCATAAGTTCTTTAGACATCCCGGTTTTTTATATTCATGGAAATCATTCTCCTTCAGAACTAGAAGGTAAGTTGAGTGATCGTAATTCCAAGGGATCCATCGATCTGCATGGTAAGGTAGTACGTTTTAATAAATATACATTCGCAGGGATTGAAGGAAGTATAAAATACAATTATGGGATATATCAATCTTCCCAATTTGACATGTGGTTGCACGTTATCAAACTTGTCCCGTCCTTGTTGTCGAACCGGATAAAATACGGGCGATTTTTAAATGTGTTCGTTTCCCATGCGCCACCGTGGGGGATTCATGATCAACCCGATTTACCCCATCAAGGAATAAAAGCTTTTCGCTGGTTACTCACCCAATTCAAACCCGATTACCATTTACACGGCCACATTCACGTGTATCGACCCGATACAGTCACAGTATCTACATTTGGAAAAACCAAAGTGATCAATGCGTATGGATATCAAAAGATTGAATTATAAGTATACAGAGTAATAACTGCTTATCTACAGATGAGGATTGGTAGTTTGGTTTGACGTAAAATCTGGTCTACATCACCACCTTGAATGACTTCCAAGATTGGATGACGACTGTACCCTCCCACTAAAAGGAAATCAACATCCAACTGATCAACATAACGCAGAATAGTCTCAGAAGGTTTATTTTCATTAGAAACGATATATTCTGCCTTCACCTCATGATCTTCCAGGTACTTACGAGCATCACCTTGAATATCTTTGATGATATTATCCTCCCCGATTGAAATAACCGCTAAGGGGATTTTCCACTGTCCAGTGAGATATGTAGCGATAAACAACGCTTCTTGAGCTTTAAGACTTCCATCATATGCCAATAGTGCATGCTCCAGGGGTTTTGTGATTTGGGGAGTGAATAATATTGGTCTTGGGCATCTCTGGATTAAATTCCGTATACCTGAGCTTAACCTGGCAAACATTGATGATTCAGGAGGATAGGTTAGATTCATTACCACCAGATCATTCCAGCGGGCGCGTTCGCATATTATTAATGGAACATCACCAATTTTTAGCTGAAGGTCACTGTGGATTCCTGCTGCATCGCATCTACGGGAGAACTCATTTTTGATATCCTTAGTTGCTTGAGTTTCTTGCTCACCATCAGCTGTTAGAACATACAAACCATGAATATTGGTTTCCTCGCGTTTGGCAACCACAAATGATTGTTCCAGTGCACACCAGCCATCTTCATAACCATTGATGGGTACAAGAATTTCACAAAACAATCGATCGAACCGGCGAGTAGACAATATTGACTCGCGCCATTTTCCGGGAGCTGGTCCGGCTTCCCATACATTTGGAACCAATGCTTTAACGATTTTGTTCCCCAAACGAGCGATCACCCGATATGGGCGCTGGCTATATTGGTCTGCCAAGTCGTCAGCTGCGCTGGTTACTTCAATTTGACCTTTTAAATCTTCTTCTAAAACTGCGCGATGTTCTGCGATCCATAAATATAAATCGGTTTCTGTCCGCGTAGGGAAATCATCTAATAAACCACGATCCCGAATGATATTTACGACTGGAAGATAAACTATATCATACCAATCCGCTGCAGCTTCTGAAACCGAGATTTCTCGTTGCTGTTCGATCCCCATAAAATAACGGTGAACCGCCACGTGTTCTTCAATGACTTCATACTGCCCCGGTACAGTGACTGAAAGATTAGTCTCTGGACGCACCTGATCCAGGTTAGTATATTCCAGAAATTCTATATATTCTGATTTTAATATCAGGTCCTCTGGGCGAACATCAGCTGTGAGAGGTACGCGGGTATGTACTTCAGTTACATATGCTTGGATTTGAGCTGATCCAAGCTGTCTGGCAACAGATACTCGATGGTTACCATCACTCACAAAATACACTTCATCAATTTGATAGACCTCAATTGGAGGCAAACCAACCATGCTGTAATTTGCCAGCTCAACGTTTGCCCAACGTTCTTCATTAATATTTTGTCCTGGTAAAAAGTCGCGTGAGAAATCCTGATAGCGGTTCACACTACCAATGATGGCATTGATTGGTATTTCTTTCAATACTTTTTGCGGTCCGACTTGAGCTTTTAATTTTTGCCGCACTTCTTCAAAGGATAATAGTTCAGAGGATTCGCCTGTAAAACGAGCAATAATTTCCCGTAATGTAGCTTTTTGGCGGGCTGAGTGAAAATCCTGAATGGCCTGTATGGTATTAAGTGATATCTTTTCATCCATATGTGTTATTTTTCAATTCATTTGGATCGATCAACGAATTTAGTGTATTACGTTCTTCGATCACATGAATATTTCTTTCGAATTTATTATATCTGATGATATGATCTGCTGGTTTAAACGCTGATAGTCCAAGCTCTACACACTCAGGTAAATTTCGGATACCATTGAAAATCGCGATTACTACCGATTTCTTCAGTAATTTCCAAATGATATCTTTGCATTAGGTTGAATTAATATGCCAATTGATAAGGTCGTAGCTTTCGTGATTATCATATTATTGGTAGGAATCAACATTCGATTAACTCCGATAAGTGAAATTTCGATCATTTATTCTGACTTTGGTTGATATTATTACAAAAGATCTCTAATTTGTCCACCTAATATTTATAACTAGTATTTTCCTTAATCTTCCAGATAATTGGATATTCATTAATATATATTAGAGAAATAGCCTTTTCAGATATTCGATTCGATGGAGAATTGATTATCACGCATTAACTCAGTAATGATTATTTATAATAATACAACAAAACCAACCCCAGTTTCGTAATATTGATTGTAGCCACAAATTACAAAAATATATACTTTTGGTTTGCCGAAAAGTTGTATACTTTAATCACTTACTTCAAGAATAAATTAAGGAGGAAATATGACTAAGGAGAGAAGGTCAGATTTGATTTTTGGTATTATATTGTTATTGATTGGTGGGTGGTTTCTAGCAGCACAGTTTAATTTAGTCCCTGGTTTGAATAGAATAATGAATATCCAATTTCAATGGCCATTGATCGTCATCGGCGTAGGAGTATTTTTGTTTCTTCTCGGATTGTTACTCCGTGCACCCGGGATGAGCGTGCCAGCTTGCATAGTCGGGGGGATTGGGGGTTTATTATACTGGTCAAATGCAACCGGAAGATGGGGTGATTGGTCGTATATATGGACCATGATCCCTGGTTTTGTTGGAATAGGCGTCATCCTCTCGACATTGCTTGGAGGTAAGGAGAAGGGTGGCTACCGAGAAGGGCTGCGGCTTATCCTTATCAGTGCGATTCTATTTGTGATTTTTATTATGATTTTTTCTGGACAAGGATACTTTATGAAATATTGGCCAATCTTGGTTATCCTTGCGGGTATTTGGATTATCATCCAAACTATATTTCGAAGGAAATAAACTGGAGGAATTATGATGAAATTACTTTCTTCACGTTTACTTTGGGGGTTGGTTTTGGTTATTGGAGGTGTGCTATTACTCCTGGATACTTTTGGAATATTCAAGGGTGGGGCACTATTTTGGACAATTGTTTCAGGAATTGCTGGATTGCTATTTCTATCGCTTTATATAACCGATCATGATAATTGGTGGGCATTAATCCCTGGGATCATTTTTCTCGCCGTATCAGCAACGGTAGGATTAAATTCATTCTTGCCAGGTTTTGGCGATACGAACCTGGGAGGAACGATTATCCTTGGCGGTATTGCGTTAAGTTTTTTGTTTGTGTATTTGGCCGATCGCGGGAATTGGTGGGCAATTATACCCGCAGGCGTTATGACGACGATAGCAATCGTTGCTGTATTGGATTCGAATACATCCAATATTGCCAGTAGTGGCATTTTCTTCTTGGGCTTGGGAATTACCTTTGCATTGGTAACAGTCCTACCGACTTCGGTTGGGCAAATGCGATGGGCTTGGATACCTGCAGCAATCTTAGGTTTAATGGGGGTGTTAATATTGATCGCGGAAGAGAATTTAATCAATTACATCTGGCCATCAGCCATAATTCTAGCGGGACTCTTGCTTGTTATTCGATCAATTAGGCGAAAGTAATCATACTTTCTCTGGTTTGTAGAAAAAGCAGCGTAAATAGTTTCTGTATACGCTGCTTTTTTTGACTTGGTACGTGTGTGATTATTTATCAAATGTTATGAATAAATCTCCAATTTCATTATATTGGGAGTGAGCCAAAAAAGAAGGATCTCCATATTTCATTTCCAAGATTTTCGGTAGAAAAATCGGAAGATCGGCTACCATTGGCAAGTGACCGATATCCGATATTTGTATCCATTCCAGAGAGCCTTCATTTGATAACACCGGTTCGCCTCCTGGGTATTCTCCTCTGAAGATATAAATACAAACCCCAGGATTAGTTTGAGTGTCTACTGTAGTGATTCCACACAACCACAGTTTGCACGAGGTCAATCCGGTCTCCTCGAGAAGCTCGCGCTGAGCAGCTGAAAGGATATCTTCGCCTTGCTCGACATGCCCTCCAACCCCGTTATACAGTCCCGACCAAAGACGCTTACCTTTCGATCCCTTGAGGAGTAATACTTTATTTTCACGGATCACGAAAATAAGTGTACGTGGGACAAACATGTAGCGTTCTAGATTGATTCCCTGATCACTGGTTGGCATGATTAATCTGCTAAATCTGAAACTTTTTCTCCTGCTGCAGCGTCCCCAAGATAAAATTTAAGCTCAGGTTCAATTTTTATTGGACGGACTTTTGAGTCAACATATGCCCGTGTATCATGCATCCCAAGATAAACGAATAGCTTGCGAAATTGATCTTCCAAAGCTTGGGTGATCTCTTTTTTTGTAGCTGAAGGGAGTCTCCAGGTCTTGGTTTTAAATGGGCCGATCGAGTTCTTACGAGTTTTATAATAAAACTGTTCGTCGGTCATATCTGGTTTTCGTTCAGAAGCATTATTTTTATCAAGGTACGCATAAATTTCAGACCTTAACTCATCAGGCAATCGATCAAAAACCATATTTTGAAAATTAGTTGCCAGGTGAACTTCGACTGCTTCAGATTCAACAAACTTACCGAATGCACTTTCTGGTAAGGTGGATGCACCATGCTGGACAGTTCCTCCCATACCATAAACTAATCTTGCCACCCGACTGAGCTTGAGCAGGATGCCAAAATCCAGGTTTACTTTAGCTATAGAACCATCCGGTAGTACAACTCCACCATGAGAGGTCCCCGTTTGAATGCTGATTTTGCTTAATCCAGTCGTGTGGGGAGCTTGTTTGGATAATTCTGCTCGGTATCCATCCATATAAGCACGCAGCTCATCCTCCGTGGAATTATGCCCACCAACTTCTCCAATTTCTCCACCAATGGAGACTTGAATCCCATCAGGTTGTTGAGATCGGATATATCCAGAATACATGGCAGATAACGTGTAATTTAATTTCTGTTGTTCGGCTATGGTGGGCTTCGTTATATCAACCAGGGTGGAAGTGTCAATGTCGATGTTATAGAAACCAGCTGCGATTGCTTCCTTGGTTAGGTCCTTTACTGCCTGCACCTCATTCTCGGGGGAAGAAGCATAACGTTTGGCTGAGACCTGGAAATGGTCGCCCTGGATAAATACTGGGCCTTTATATCCTTCTGCGATTGCCGCTGCAAGCACGCTGGAGGTGTACTCCGCTGGTCGTTGATCGGAATAACCCATCTCCGAACGAGCTATCTCAAAGATAAAAGCACCCGCGTTCATTTCTTTAGCTACTCTAAACACCGCACGAGCAGCGTCAAATGACAGCATACGTAGGTTGATCGCTGGAACTGTGAAAGTTAGTGGAATTTCTCCGCGTCCGCGTGCCAGGTAAAGCTCGATAATTGAGGAAGGGACCGCGCCGAACGCCAAGGCAGCATGTCGAATGATATATTGAGCAGCGCCTTTATCGGCGTAACTCCCTAACGCTGATGTTACAGCTAATTTATGGATGTTATCCTGTAGACGCTTTCTATCTATGATCTCAGTACGGTGATCTGTTATCACCAGGCTACCATCAAGTAAATTTAGTAGTTCGTCTACCTTTGGTGTGTTCATGGATTACCTCCTAATTGCATTTTCGCAAGTGAGGATTATATCATTTCTATTATGCCTATTCCTCTCTCCAATATCCCTTGATATAATACAAACCGTTATTTATTTCATGCTCTGGAGGCTTAGTGGTGGAAAAAATCCATTTTGGGACAGATGGCTGGCGGGGCAGGATTGCTGAAGATTACACATTTGCCAATATCCGACGGTGCGCACAGGGATTTGCCGAATATTTGTTGAATAAAGGTGCAAAGGATGAATGGGTGGTTGTTGGATACGACCAGCGTTTTCATTCTGAGAATTTTGCACTTGCTGTGGCAGAAGTGTTGGCTGCTAACAATCTACGGGTCTACCTGACCGATAAAGCAACTCCCACTCCTGCAATATCATATTCCGTGGTGAATAAGAACGCAATAGGTGCAGTAAATATCACCGCTTCCCATAATCCATCTACGGACAATGGATTTAAAGTACGAGACGAGCACGGAGGTGCAATCGATCCGGATGGATTATTAGAGATTGAATCATGTATTCCAGAGTCTGAAGAACTCGTCCATCGCTTAGCGATCGATGATGCGGTATCACAAGGTAAGGTTGTATATTTTGATCCCAACCCAGCATATCTTGATCAAATTAATCGATTGATCGATTTGCAATATATTAAGAATGCAGGACTAAATGTGCTGGTTGAACCCATGTGGGGCAATGGAATTGGATGGTTTCCTCACCTTCTAAAAGGTGGAAAGACAAGAGTCGAAGAAATCCATAACGTTCGCAATCCGATATTTCCTGAAATGAAACGACCTGAGCCAATACCACCTAACGTCGATGTAGGATTGAAAGAAACTGTCAGACGTAAGGCAGATGTATTAATTATCACTGATGGAGATGCAGATAGATTAGGAGTGGGTAACGAACATGGTCAATTCATCGACCAGCTTAGGGTGTATGGCCTGTTGGGATATTATTTCCTTGAAGTTCGAAAAGAACGTGGACCAATTGTAAAAACATTATCCACTACCAATATGCTTATAAAATTGGGTAAGCTTTATGATGTTCCAGTTTATGAGACAGGTGTCGGGTTTAAGTATGTAGCACCTAAAATGTTGGAAACCAATGCTATGCTGGGTGGTGAGGAATCTGGTGGGTATGCATTCCGGCACCATGTGCCTGAAAGGGATGGGATATTAGCTGGCCTTTATATTCTCGATATGATGGTACGGTTGGGGCAAAAACCTTCGGAATTATTAAATACATTATTCAAAAAGATTGGCGCGCATTACTACGACCGAATTGATACGCCCTTTGCTGGCGATCGAAGGTCTCGTGAACAAAGCATCCTTGACAGTAAACCAATTCTTATCGGTGGTGTAAAAGTAATGAGTTTGGATACAACGGATGGTTTCAAGTTTAATTTGGAAGATGGTGGGTGGTTGCTGATCAGGTTTTCAGGCACCGAGCCGATTATGAGGGTGTATTGCGAGACAACCCATCCAGAGAGAGTCAAGGCAATTCTGGATGATGGGCTGAGGGTGGCTGGTACAAAGTAGTGATATCGAATTCGTCAATGATTTTTGTAGATTCGCATTGTCACTTAAACTTCGATAAATTCGATCATGATCGTGATCAGGTCGTTCAAAAAGCCCGTGAGAATGGAATAATTAGAATATTGAATCCAGGGATTGACATCGAGACAAGCAAAACAGCACTAAAATATTCCATCGAATTTCCTGAGGTGTATGTAGCTGTTGGAGTACATCCCAATAGCGGACTAAGTTGGACACTGAGTTCACTTTCTGAATTGAAGCAAATGGCTGAAGAACAGAAAGTGGTTGCAATTGGAGAGATAGGTTTGGATTATTACCGCGACTATACTGCCAAGGAATTACAACGATCAATACTTCAGCAGCAATTAGAATTAGCTGCAGACCTTGGATTACCTGTAATCATTCATTGTCGTGAGGCATTTGAAGATATATTAGGTATTCTACAAAATTGGCATCGTGAATTGATAAAAAATTGTTCGGAATTAGCTGATAATCCTGGGGTGATGCATTCCTTCTCCGGAACCTTGGATATGGCGAAAGCATTGGTTGCATTAAACTTTAAGCTTGGTATTACTGGACCTGTAACATTTCGTAAATCGCAAATACTTCAATCGGTAGTTAGCTCCATACCGTTAGAGAGCCTGCTCATTGAGACTGATGCACCGTATTTAAGCCCTCACCCATATCGCGGGAAGCGCAATGAGCCAGCTAATGTTAGAATTGTAGCGGAAAAGATTGCGGAATTAAAGGGCTGTCCCGTTGATAAAGTTGCGAATATTACCACAAAAGAAGCAGACAAGCTGTTTGATTGGAGTGTAATTCATTGATAGACGCCACATTTACTGCTCCCATTGAGGACCGAATCGGACTCGTTGAAGAACGGATGCGTGCTCAAGCAGATGGGCATCATACGGCTGTGGGGGCTGCATTACATCATTTATTAAGCTCTGGTGGGAAACGGATAAGGGTAATTGTGACTTTACTCACCGGAAAAATGTTAGGAGCGGATCCTGATAAACTGATCACCCTGGCAGCATCTATAGAATCCCTCCACACAGCCACACTTGTCCATGATGATCTGATCGATGGCGCGATGATTCGGAGAGGTATACCCACTTTAAATGCCCAATGGTCACCAGCTGCAACGGTGTTAACGGGTGATTTTATTTTTTCCAAAGCTGCCAAACTGGCTGCGGAAACTGGTTCAGTTGAAGTAATGCGAATCTTTGCTGAAACCCTGGCTACGATTGTTAATGGTGAAATCACACAATTATTTAGCAGCAAATGGGTAGCAAATCGAGAAGACTATTACCGAAGAATATATGCAAAAACTGCTTCATTATTCGAAGCATCCACTACAACCGCAGCAATATTGAGCAATGCCAATGGTCAAGTGACGACTTCGGTAAAAAAGTTCGGCTACGAGATTGGGATGGCATTCCAGATAATTGATGATATTCTCGATTTTACGAGTGAACAGACCACGATGGGTAAACCTGTGGCAAGTGATCTAAGGCAAGGCTTGATCACTCTTCCTGTTTTATATTATCTGGAGAACCATCCTAATGATCTGGACATGAGAAATATCCTCGAGAGTAGTTTCTGTGATGAAAATTGTCTGGGTCGATTGCTTGTATCGATAAGGGAAAGCGGAGCGATCAAATTATCGCTTGATGAAGCACGCCAATCCGTTCAAAGAGGATTGGATGTCCTGAAGAAACTGCCAGATTCCAACGAGAGAAAAGCTTTGGAAGATTTGGCTGTCTACATCGTCGACCGTGATATATAGTTGACAAATACATTAGGTCGTAGTACCATTTTGCCGCTCTCGGAAATGGCGAGGTAGCTCAGTTGGAAGAGCAGGGGACTCATAAGCCCTTGGTCGTGGGTTCAAATCCCACTCTCGCCACTCGGACCATCTTGATACGTGGTGTAAATCAAACTGACCTGCTATATGCGGGTCAGTTTGATTTGTGCAGACGATTCCATTAAACATTTGAATGATTTTTTATATTGAAGCTAGAAAAACCCCCACTCTGCTCTGGCATTTTCATCCATCATAGAAGGGTCCCATGGTTCATAACTGAGGGTGATCGCTGTGGGTAACTTGAGGCCAATTTCAGCTTGCTGGCGGGTGGTTTCCAAAAGTGCTGGTCCATAAGGGCAAAAAGGTGTGGTCATGATCATTAACAGTTTCGCCTCACCGTTAATGACTGCCACATTACGAACCAATCCTAGTCCGAGGACATTCAGTCCAATTTCGGGATCCATCACTTTTTTGAGCTCTTCGACCAGTGGTTCCACGAGCTCAGGGTTTGTACCTTCAATATCCCAAATGGGTTTGTTCTGGTAATTATCTGTCATAATTTATTGGGTTATGGTAAAGCAGCATCGGAAATAACATAAGTGCAGTTGCTGTCTCCGTTTAAGATGCATTTTACCTTCTCTGCAGGTACAGAAAGAACTTTCGAAATTAGAATCTGGTCAACTGCACATACTTCGGGGTGATTATGCCCAATATAATAATATGGGCAGCTAGCTTCATGAATTTGATAACCGTCCTCGAGCTGTTCCCACTCGATGTTGAACCCTTCCCCCCTGAGGAGATCTTTCACCAGGTTAAGTCGTTCTTTCATGCTCAGGTTTTTCAGGTCCGTGCCATCTGACAAGTCTCTCGCCAAGTCTTCCGCCATTTGAGCGAATAATTTGTTTATCATCGCTGCGGGCATAGTTTCTTTTAGATGCTCTAGCAGGCGGACTGTTAAGCGTACATATCTCGTAGGGAACTGTTCTATTCCGGTTTCGGTCAGGAAAAATACCTGGCGTGGTCTTCCTACCCCATGGCGCTCGTCTTCACTATTTATCAAGCCCTCAGCCTCAAGACTGGCAATGTGGTGACGGACAGAAATAGGGCTTATACCAACCTTCTCAGCCAAGTCAGTAATTGTGCAACGAGGTTGGGTTAATAGTGTACGGAGAACCAGATCTCTTGTGCCTGTCATACTAATCTCATGAAAAGTATACCAATATTTGGTTTTTCTGTCAATATTTATTATATTTATCATAAATATTGACATTAACCTGGCTACATGCTATAATGTTTCCGTCGAGCATGAATCCTTGAGCGATAAATCATCAAGGATTGTTTGTTTATATCTTACCCAAGGAGTTATCCATGTCAGAAATTGTCATGCGGGAGTTGCATGTCAATGTTGCAGGGCGAGAAATCCTTAAGGGGGTGAATCTTACCGTGAAACAAGGCGAAGTCCATGCCCTCATGGGTCCCAATGGAACCGGCAAATCGACGCTTGCATACACATTGATGGGCCATCCTGGGTATCAGGTGGCAAAAGGTGAAGTAATTTTTAAAGACACAAATATCTTAGAACTAAAGCCTGATGAAAGGTCCAGGCTAGGGATATTTCTGGCATTTCAGTACCCAGTATCGATCGCAGGTGTATCGGTGGCAAATTTCCTACGAACTGCAATAAACTCCCGAAGGAAGGCCGAGAATTCAGCCGACAAAGGTATCTCAGTACCTGAATTTCGGAAAATGCTGAAAGAACGCATGGATTTGCTAAAAATGGATTATTCGTTTGCGAGCCGGTATTTAAATGAGGGATTTTCTGGTGGTGAAAAAAAACGAGCTGAGATATTGCAAATGGCAGTCTTAAAACCCGAGATTGCCATCCTGGATGAAACGGATTCTGGTTTGGATATTGATGCTCTTCGAATCGTTTCTGAAGGGGTAAATACCTTACGGGGACCAGAAATGGGAGTCTTGGTTATTACCCATTACCAACGCATCCTTAATTACATTAAACCTGATCGTGTACACATTATGCTTGACGGGCGAATTGTAGAGTCGGGAAACTCGGAGCTGGCATTGAACCTCGAGGAACATGGTTACGAATGGGTGCGTGAGAAATATGAGTCTATACCCGCGTAGATTATGATTTTTTAGAGGTTGATATGAGTTCAAACTCGAACACTTTAGACAGTATTGGTGATTATAAATTTGGCTTTAGGGATCCTGAAACCTATGTATTCAAATCCAGCAGAGGTTTATCCAAAGAGATTGTGGAAAAGATATCTGATATGAAAGGTGAACCTCAATGGATGTTGGATTTTCGGCTGAAGGCTTTGGATCATTTCCAAAAACGACCGATCCCAACCTGGGGTGGTGACCTATCTGGGCTTGATCTGAATAATATCTTCTACTATGTGAAACCTTCCCAACAAGAAAGTAAAAACTGGGATGAAGTACCAAGCACGATCAAAGAAACCTTTAATCGCCTTGGGATCCCTGAGGCTGAGCAAAAATTTCTAGCTGGCGTGGGAGCCCAATACGAAAGTGAAATGGTTTACCACAACATTCAGGAGCATTTACAGAAACAAGGTGTCATATTTTTAAGCATAGAAGATGGACTCCGCAAACACCCGGATTTGTTCAGGCAATATTTTGGTAAAGTCATCCCTATTGAAGACAATAAATTTGCTGCATTGAATAGCGCGGTTTGGTCTGGAGGGTCATTAGTTTATGTCCCTAAGGGTGTGAAGGTTGATCTACCCCTTCAAGCATACTTCCGGCTGAATGTCGCAAATATTGGCCAGTTTGAACGTTCTCTGATCATTGCAGATGAAGGATCGCAAGTGCATTATGTTGAGGGTTGCACAGCTCCAACATATTCCACCGATTCATTACACAGCGGTGTAATAGAAATCATCGTGAACAAAGGTGCGCGTGTAAGATATACGACCATCCAAAACTGGTCAACCAATGTATATAATCTTGTTACACAGCGTGCGCTGGTGCATGAATCTGGAACCATGGAGTGGGTTGATTCGAATCTCGGATCGAAGCTTACCATGAAATATCCATCCTGTTATTTGCTTGAGCCCGGTGCTCATGGCGAAATTCTATCCATGGCATTTGCGGGACCCGGGCAAACCCAGGATGCAGGAGGAAAAGCAATCCACTTCGCTCCGCATACCTCCAGCAAGATCACCTCGAAGTCCATCAGTAAAGGTGGCGGGAGAACATCATTTAGAGGCTTATTGAAGGTTTATAAAGGAGCTTATGATAGCCGCTCGAATACGGTTTGTGATGCCTTACTACTCGACCCTCTATCACGCTCTGATACTTATCCATCCATCGAAATTGATGAGCAGGATGTGACCATTGGTCATGAAGCTACGGTATCCAAGGTGGGAGAAGAGCAGCTGTTCTATTTGATGAGTAGAGGTTTGTCGGAAGAAGAATCTACCACCATGGTTGTGTCTGGCTTTATTGAGCCATTGGTAAAGGAATTACCCATGGAATATGCAATTGAGATGAACCGATTAATCCAATTACAGATGGCGGGTTCTGTAGGATGACGATGAGCACACACAGGGTAATTACTAGAACAAAACAAAGTATCACAGCTGAGGCTGTAGATTTCGCGTTTACTTCAGCCATGATTCCTGCACTATCGAGGAATTGGAAGGGTCCAGATTTTTTACGGGACTATCGGGAACGGGCCTGGTCGGCTTATAAAACTCTGCCGATGCCAACTATCAAAGATGATGCCTGGCGAAGGACCGATATTCGTGCTCTGGATGTTTCGAAATTTTCCTTACCAGAAGGAAATTTACATGATCATCTGCCCTTAACCCCAAAGTGGCTGCTTAAACCATTGGTCAATAACATCCATGGTGGTCAGGTAATCCTTCGTCCCGATCGAACAGAAACAACACTTGACGAAAAATTGGCTAAGCAAGGTGTCATATTTACCGATTTGCGTACAGCAGAAATACATCACCCCGATATTTTGGCAAATATAATTGGCCAGGTTGTTAAACCCGATGAAGGTAGATTTGCTGCATTAACTGCCGCATTGGAAAAGTATGGTGTATTTATTTATATCCCGAGCGGTGTACAGGTTCAGATCCCATTACATTCTGTGATCTGGGGACCTGGAGAAGGCTTGGCATATTTCTCCCATATAATGGTTTGGCTGGAGCCAGGGTCTTCCTTGACTTATGTTCATGAGGCTGCATCTCCTGATGGAGGAATTGAGCAAACCTTGCATTCAGGGTTGGTGGAAATCCATATCAGCGACAATGCCAGACTGCAGTTTGTCGAGTTGCAATCCTGGGGGGATAACGTTTGGAATTTTAGCCATGAAAGAGCACAGGTCGGTCGAGGTGCAAATCTTGAATGGATTTTTGGTGCTTTAGGAAGCAATTTGACCAAAAATTTTTCCGAAATCGACCTCATTGGTGAAGGTGCTACAGGCAAGATGTCTGGTTTTTATTTTACTGATGGAAAGCAGCATTTGGATCATGACACACAACAAAACCACCTAGCTCCGCATACCACGAGTGATTTGCTTTTCAAAGGAGCACTGAAGGATAGCAGCCGATCAGTTTGGCAGGGGATGATTTATGTGGCCCCAGGGGCACAAAAAACCGATGGTTACCAGGCGAATCGAAACCTTGTGTTGAGCCCAAAGGCACGCGCAGATTCGATCCCGGGGCTAGAAATCTTGGCAGACGATGTTCGTTGTACACATGGGGCGACGGTTGGAAAAATTGATCCTGATTCTGTCTTCTATCTCTTAAGCCGCGGGATTCCATACGCAGAGGCGGAACATTTAATCGTGGAGGGGTTCTTCGACCCAATCATGCAACGCATTCCATTTGATGGGGTTCGGAAACGATTTCAACAAGCTATTGTTAATAAGATGAAATAAGCAATTTCTAAGGAGGCATTTTGGCAGAAATGTATTTTACTCACGCACCAGATCTTGAGGAGCAATACCACGTTGGAGATAGGGTTGAAGTGTATTGTGATCATGATAAGAATAATGAGCGTATCCGGGATTGGCTGGAGGGAATCGTAGTGCAGGTTGATCCCAAGATGATTGCTGTCCAGTTCAAAGATAGTGTATATCTCACCGATGGATGGATGGTACCGGATCATGTTTTATGGTGTCCGAAAAATTCTACCCAGCTTCGGCCATCACGTCGGAGAATGCGGACTCGTCAGAAGGTTAAGTAAAGGAACATGATAAATCACCGAATAGATACTGGCTTGAATGTAGAACAAATTCGACTGGATTTCCCAATCCTCAAACGGGAAGTCCATCCTGGAGTTCCTTTGATCTATTTGGATTCCACTGCGACAACACAAAAACCAATCCAGGTCATCCAGGCAATGGATGATTATTACCAATCCTACAATTCCAATGTTCACCGGGGAGTACATACGCTGGCTGAAGAAGCAACAGCTGCATATGAAGGGGCGAGGCAGCGTGTGGCAGGTTTTATTCACGCTCCTTCAGCAAGAGAAATAATTTTCACACGAAATACAACTGAAGCCATCAACCTGATTGCACTTACATGGGGACGAACAAATTTACAGGAAGACGATCTAGTCATATTGACCGAAATGGAACACCATTCCAATTTGGTCCCCTGGCAAATACTTGCGGCCGAAAAAGGCATTCAGCTAGAATTTATACCAATCACAACCGATGGTATTCTCGAGCTTGATGAGTATCGAAAACTATTGGAACAAATGCCTAAATTGGTCTCGTTTACGCATATGTCCAATGTCTTAGGTACGATAAATCCAGCCAAAGAGATCGTTCAAATGGCTCACCAGGTGGGTGCAGTCACAATTATCGATGGAGCTCAATCTGTACCGCATTTCCCTGTAGATGTGCAGGATTTGGATGTTGATTTTCTGGCATTTTCTGCTCATAAAATCTGTGGTCCGACGGGGCTTGGGGTATTGTTTGGGAAAATTAACTTACTTAACGAAATACCACCATTTTTAGGGGGGGGTGAAATGATTAAACGGGTACTATTATGTTCATTTACTCCCAATGAAGTACCGCATAAATTTGAAGCCGGCACGCCTGCCATCGCAGAATCGATCGGTTTACATGCTGCATTGGATTACGTCGATCAGATTGGTATGGATAAGGTAGCTGCACATGAAAAAGAAGTAATTTCCTATGCACTGGAACGTTTAGAGGAAGTTCCCGAAGTGCACGTGATTGGTCCGGAAGCAAAGTATAAGGGTGGTGTAGCTGCCTTCACTTTTGATGGTATTCACCCTCATGATGTCGCCCAAGTTTTGGATCGCGCTGGAATCGCGGTGAGGGCAGGTCACCATTGTGCTATGCCGCTCCATGAAAAATATAATATACCCGCCACGACCCGGGCGAGTTTTTACTTGTATAATACGATGGATGAAGTTGACCGCCTGATTGAAGGGTTATATAACGTTAAGCAATTCTTTGGATAGCTATGGATGATCTTTATCGTGAGCTAATTATTGATCGATATAAAAATCCCCATTTTCGGGGAACTTTGGAACCCCATGATATCACATTTGAGGACGATAATCCATTATGTGGAGATCATATTCGCATAGATATACGCATAAATGGAGATGAGCGAGTAAGCGAGGTGACATTTGACGGTCATGGGTGTGCTATTTCCCAAGCTACAGCTGACTTGTTAGCCGAAAGTATAGTAGGCAAATCGCTAGAAGAAGTTAAGCAAATCACAAAGCAGGATATTCTAGACATGCTTGGAATAGAGCTGGGTCCAGTTCGATTAAAATGCGCTCTGCTCTCTTTAAAGGTACTTAAAGCTGGGGTATACGGTTTAGGAGAAGCCAGCGACGAGCTTGTTGAAAATTAATCATGTATAACTTCAAAGAACTCGAACAAGAAAAATTAGAATTTATTCCAGTTGGATCAGTCGATGAATTAAAGGAGGGGGAGAGATTATTCATGGAAATTGATGAAAAACCCATTGTGATATTAGATATTAATGGTCAATACTATGCAATTGCGGATGTATGTTCACATGATGATGGACCAGTGGGGGAGGGATCACTAGAAGGGTTCGAAATCATCTGCCCCCGCCATGGGGCTCGGTTTGACATCCGGACAGGCAAGGTATTAGCGTTACCTGCCTTTGTAGACATCCCCGCTTATCCTGTACGATTGATAGGGGATCAAATCGAAATAGGTCTTCCAATTCAGGATTGAGTTACCCCTTTACCATCCCAATAGCATAAAATGTAGGTACGAACAAGATTCTCTGGCGTCCCTTACGGGATTTACGATCAAGTGATTTTAATTTATCTTCTTGCATGATGAATTCATTGTTCTGGTGCAAGTCTGATTGTAGAACTTCCCATTCAAGCTCAATTTCCTGATCAGTTATTTTCTCTCCCCACTGTCCTCCCAAAACTCCAGCTTCAATATTTGACAACCCTGTACTGGAAAATATTGATCTCAACTCACGGCCCATAAATGGGTTTGCACCTTGCTTTTTCAATGCATTAGTTTGCCATATTCCAATTTGTGACAACTCTGGTGGAAAGTCGATTCGTCCACCATAATCAGGTTCTGCTAGAGCAACAACGAATCCGTGTGGCTGTGTGACTCTTACCATCTCTTCTACTGCGTTAAGTGGTTCCTTAACCCATAGCAATAAAAAGTGGCACAGGGTGATATTAAATGTCTCCGGTGGATAGGGGAGTTTTAAACAATCACCATTTGTATAGAGTGAATTTTGAATATACCCTTGGGCGATACCGAGCGCATTAAAATCGATATCTAAACCATAAATATGAGCGGAAGGAAAATGATTTAATTCATCCTCCAGGACCCCTGTCCCACATCCGATATCCAGGATTTTATTGGCATGTTGAATTCCAATCTGATCATATATATATTTCCGTAAATTCTGGGTCCAATGCGCCTGTTGCAGATAGCGTTGATGCCATTGGGATATGGATAAATTCATGGTATCGTAATCTCCCCAAAAAGATGATAATTGCAGTTCAATGAGCAATTATAATGAGATTATAGAGTGAAATATGACTGTTCCTATAAATGATTTTTTTGAGTGCGATAACCCCGCTTGTCGGTTACGATTTCCAGGGTACGCGGGTCATATGAGATTGAAGCGCTGCCCTGTATGCCGTTCAAGTATCCATTTGGTCGCCACAGTGAAGAATATAACTGAACCGATGAATCAGATTGGCATCCAACAACGGTGGCAAGTTGAAGCTTTGCTGGATAATATTCGTAGCGCTTGGAATGTCGGGTCAATCTTTCGCACCTCAGATGGTGTAGGTGTTCAAAAACTATATTTATGTGGGGTCACACCCTCGCCGGATAATACTAAAGTGAACAAGACTGCTTTGGGTGCCGAGCGTAGTATTCCATGGGAAAAAGCCAATAATAGCGTAAATCTAGCAAGCCTGCTAATAGCAAAAGGGTCTAGGCTCTGGGTATTAGAAGATTTACCCAACGCACAACCCCTTTTTCGTACTGAGTTTGACTGGAATAATTCCCCGATTGTTCTGATTGTTGGGAACGAAGTGAGTGGTGTGGATCCTGGAATTATTGAAATATGCGATAAAGTAATCTCAATTCCAATGCTGGGGAAAAAACAATCTTATAATGTTGCGGTCGCTTTCGGAATTGCAGTCAGTTTTCTACTTTATCGCCAGAGCGTATCCCATGGATCCCGTAATATATTTCCTAGCACTTGATTAATTCCCTGAGCTGGGAGCACATCCCCATCTGGCTCAATGTAAAGCCAGGCATGTCCTGCACCTTGTGGAGGGCTATCCAATTGGGTCTCCAAAGCGACCGGGTTAAAAGCTGAATATGGAACGGGTAAATCCCAAACTAATGATAGACCTAAGGATGCAGCCTGGTTACGGAAATCGATTAATGATTCATGAAGGGCAGGATCGGAGGCAGTTAGTGATATAGATTTTGCTCCAAGATTGGAAATATGTTCTAAAGTCTGGGAGGTACTTACCACGTTCTGTAATGTAACGGTATGGTGAACTACCACAAAAAGATCAGCTGAGATGACATTATTCAAAGCTTTCCAAGAATTATCATCTTCTGGTTTCAAAGAAAGCATTAAATGGTCCAATCCAGTCTGAAGCAACGTTTGAAGGTAGGCATCATCTACAAGTTTTAGCCCATCACTTAATAAACCCACTACCTGACCATTAGATTCTGTGTGTGCGATCAATTCCGGTAAATCATCCCGCAGTGTAGGTTCTCCTCCGGTTAATATGATGTGAGGTATCCCCAAACTCCAGGCTTTATCAAATATCGCACACCACTCTTCAGTATTCAATTCACGATCAATACGTTTGGTCGGTCCCAGGGAATCGTCGAACCCTTCTGGAAGTCGATAAGTCAGGGCACAATCCAACCGATACGGCGCTGATATCTTTTGAGAATGTGGTGTGGTGCGTTCAAAATCTAGAAACATCTCTGGGTCAAGGTCCGGTGTATGAATCAAAGTTCGAATGCGATCATTCAACAAACGAAAATCCTGCCGGGCCTGCTCGCGGCTTACCCTATAACGACTAGAAATTTCACCCACCATCTGGTCTTCAGGTGTTTGCTTGATTAGATGAAAAGCAAATTCAGCTGCAGTTTGATTGAGATGCAGGATGGTAGAAGCATTAACGATCAATAAACCACTACCATCGGGTTCGAGACGTAAATGGAGACGATATGGGACGGGTGCATCAGGCGGAGCCTGATAATGAAATATCCCTGGGGCTAATGGCTTGACCGGAGTAAGTAAACGTCTGATTGATTCTATAATATTTGACATTTATGGCTCCTTTATGGTTTGTTTCTATATCATGTTCCAGTAGATTTCGTTACCAGTGGACAACCACCACCGCATTCACCAAGCAGGGAACAATTCGTGCATTTCTTTGGGATGAACTTATGTTCGCGTAACTGTATTGATAGGTCATGGTTCCAGATATTGCTCCAGCGAGTGGATAAGATATTTCCCAAAGAATGGTAAAAAGACTGGCAGGGGATTACATCTCCGTTCGGCTCAATGCACATATTATATAAAGCTGCAGTGCATCCCTTTACCCCTAATTCGAGCTGCATTGGATCAAAATTACAATATTGAGTAGGTGTGTACCAGATCAACCGCTGATCGTGTGCCGTTGTTATTTCTCTGGCGAGGGTTAATAGAGGGGGTAGTTCGGTCTCAGATAATCCTGAATTTACTGTCAACCCACGTCCAGAATAGATCAAGGCGTTTAAACCAATCGTTGGTACACCGATGCGTGCCAGGAATTCAAGGGTTTGAGCTAAAGTCGGACTATTCGTGCGAAGCATCGTTGTATTAGTCATTACATACAGCGGCGTCTCTAGAGCGTTTCGAATTCCAGCAATTGTTTGCTTCCAAACACCCCGAGCATTGACCATCGCTTCATGAATATTGGGGTCGTGTGATTCTAGTGTGATCTGGACGTGATCCAGCCCAGCCTTGACCAGGTTTTCTACATAGTCACGATCGGACAATCGCCTGCCATTGGTATTAATTCCAGTGATTTGCCCATTTTGTTCTGCATGTGCTATAAGTTCTGGAAGATCCTGGCGCAGAGTAGGCTCACCACCAGTGAATACAACATGTGGTATACCAATTACCCACAACCTGTCTAGAATTTGAAGCCATTGGTTGGTTGTTAATTCTGGATAATCCCTGGAACGAGCATTATAGCAATGAGTACAGTCATTATTACAGCGGTAAGTGATGGCCAGATCCATTCTGTAAGGAGCTGATGGTCGCGTGCTGAATGGGGGAGTGACTTCAAGATTAAGGTCGTGGATGGGACAAGTACCATCCGGTTTGATTAATTCGCGCAATTGATTAGTAATTTGCGCATAGTCATTATTTATTCGGTCAGCAGGTACATCAAATGTCTTAGCCAGTGAATTTACAGCTACTTCCTGAGGAATTTTTTGGAGAATAAAGTACGTCATTAGCGTAGCTGTCGGATTTAGATGCATGACCCTGCTGGCGTTCACCAATAGTAACCCACTGCCATCTGGATCGACCCGTAAATGGATGCGCGACCGCTCATCATTCTCCTGATAATCAAAATGGAATAAACCAGGTTTTGGTAACAATGGATTTCGGTCTGTTGCCCTGGTTTTTAATATTTTTATAGCTGAAATAAAGCTAGCGACCTGACAGTTTCTGTTCATCGATAGGAACACCACATGATTGGGAAAGGTATAGCATTAATTACACATCTTTCTATGAAACGCAAGCCGATTTGGAAAATGCTCAGATCACGGCGATCTGTTCGATCGACCAATTCACGCATGCCATTCCTGATCGTACGGGTACCCATAGAAATCAACCAAACATAGAGCAACGCCACGGCCAAAGTTAACCTAGATAAGCGTTCAAAATGTCTCAGCATCGTGCTCTCCAGGTCAAAGCCATGCTTCTTCATATCGCCGAACATTTCTTCGATCCACATTCTGCGCCGGTAATATCGCAAAGCCATGCCCAAATCGGGCAGATTGGTGGCCAGACACCAGGGTTCTTTCTCCCCGACCCCCCAATGGACCAGCATACTGACCGAGTAAATCTCCTTGATGGTCAGATAACCCCTTCCAAGCCAGATACTTTCACCAGGCCTGTGGATGAAACTACTGAAGGTTTGCCATGCGTTTCTTTCATCGAACCAGACCCCGGTATCACCTTTTTGACGCAAGACATAAAACCAGTGCCATTGATCCAGCTGTCTCAAGACCGCCACCGAGCCAAATTCACAGTCTCCGACCACGAAAACAGCCGCTCGACTGGGGATCAACTTGCGCACATAAGCCAACACTTCCAGGTGCTTATCGCCACTGCTGTGTCCTTTGATATGTCTGACCCAAGTCCAGACAATTGGGATGGTTCTTTTTCGGTAAGTAAGGCAGACCATCAACAGTTGATGACCAAAGCCGATCTTGGTGCCGTCTACGATCAATCGGATTTCTCCCAGATGCAGGGGCTGAGTTTCCAGCCACTCTCTAGCGATGGGTTCGTACCACTCCCTCACTCGAATGGCGGGGTTATCCAACAGCCTGCTCAATCGTCGGGTAGTGCTCAACAGCTTGGCAGATCCGGGGATTTTCCCAGCAATACGGCTGAGGCATACCGACCGGCTTTGATATATGCCAATGATCAGCCAGACAAAATTGCGGATCTGAGTTATTCGTTGTCCAGGTCGCAGTTCCATAATTCGACGAATCCAGGTATCATCGAGATGGTTGGTTGGCATTGGATTACTCCGCCTCTAGAATGGTTGCAGAAAACTAAATCTAGTGCAGTATCCATGCCGACCAACTATTCTTTTATTAAAGTGTCAGGTGGCTAGAAATAAAGTTGATCATTGTAAGTTCAATTGAGCGAAGTACTTACCGCCCACCGCCTGCACAAGCACATGCGCACCCTGCACAAGCACATGCACAGGCACAACTGTGTCCACCAGACCCTCCACCGCCCTTGTATGTGCTTGTGGAGACTTTTGGTGGTGGGTTTGTGACCGAGGTGATGCTAGATGTAAACTCATTGATATTACCGACTACTTTGGACGAGAATGTCTGGACACCAGTTGTTATGGATTTAGTGAAATCTGCACCTGGCGCACGTGCCGCACCACCACCGACTGAAACTGGTGCTGCGGTTGGTGTGGTCGCTGTTCTCCCGAAACTAGGATCATAATGGCCCCACCACATCGGGATAATCACTGGTATGTCGCGAAAAACTTCCTGAGTGCGACCATCATAATCTTTGTCCAGCATGGTCCATTCCATGACTTCTTCGTATTTCTGGCTCTTTACTTCGGGAGTATTGGCAGCTTCTACTTGCTCCCAGGCACGTTTAGTGATGTCCTTATAATAAGCGATGGTTTCCTGTCGGCTGAAACCTTTCATTTTCTCGGATACATTCTTAACCAGGTTAACCACCATATCCCGTAATCCTTTACGTCGGTCCAAACCTGATTTTTGGAATGCATCTAGAAAATCCTTTTCATAGGGTTGGAGATCTTCTGGGAGAGGTTGATTTACTTTGATCTTGAGTGGGTCACGAGTGCTGACCTCAGCAGTATTTTTCTTAATCACACTGAACAGGATCATGGTCATGATTTTATCCAATGGTTGCTCTAATAGAATCGCAGCTTCGACTGCGGTTAAACCTCGTTTAATCCCATGACCTTCAATGGATATTTTAGGAGGCAGGTATTGTTGTTTACGTCTGCTATTTGATGAAAGGCCTGCTACTACAATAGCAATAAATCCACCAATGCATAGAATGGGGAGGATTGCTCCGCTGAGAAATTTACCAATTCCAGCGAAAGGATTGACTGTAACAATCGCACCTGCCGGTACATAGCTCTTTGGAAATGAAGCTCCGAATTCATATTGAGTATGTCCATTAGCAGTAGTGTTGCGCCACGAATATATGATCCTACCTTGACTATCCAACCCTGATTCTGGCTGAGAGGGAAAACCTGAAGGCGCAGCATGCCATTTAGGCTCATCGGGTTGTACCCCTGGAGGTAAATGGAAGGTGACAGTTAGATCTGTATTTCCGGTCACAATACTCGGAATGAAATAATGCGTCTTTAAGACCGCACTGGCATAATTATTATCCTGGCTATCAATATATAGAACCCCGCTTATTTTTTCTATATGTGCCTGGAGTGTCCCAGTCGATCCAGGCTCGATTGAGTATTGTCCCAGACCAATGGCGACACCTACACTACCTTGACCCTGGAAACCCGAAGAAGATATGTCATACACTTGGTTTCCATTTACCGAAGCAGTGATATTACTATCAGAGTAATTACTATTGGGCAGTCCAAGATCAACATAATCAATGATATGTCCTGATGGAT
Source organism: uncultured Anaerolineaceae bacterium (assembly GCA_964642565.1). GTDB lineage: Bacteria > Chloroflexota > Anaerolineae > Anaerolineales > UBA4823 > FEB-25. The sequence continues at coordinate 2,215 of CAZXPK010000013.1, read as the reverse complement.
CATTGATAAAGACAAGCGTGTAATCCAGAGATAATGTACCATCGGAATTCCAATATGCATCGACAGTTTCTGTTGGTAGCTGAAATAAATAGGATTGGGCGTTTGCTGGTGAGGAAATCAAAAATAGAATGGTGAAAATTAGCAGGATAGATAATAACCGCCTTCGCATTCTTCACCTCCATATTATGAATTATTAACAATTACTATCTTCAGTTTTATATCCGCAGTATTACCATTTCGGTTCTTCAGTCAGCTGATAGGTGGAGTGACAATATGGACAATTGACCACAGGTGCCCCTGCCACCATTTGGATGTTTTCCATGGTAAGCGTACCACCGCAGGATTTGCATTTCAAAGTATCCATGCTGACATTGGCAGGAAGATCGACTTTAAGCGTGACATTTTCAGTCACCGCTCCCATCTTACCTCGACCAGCCATGTATATTAAATAGACACCGCCTCCGATCATTAAAAACCCAATAATGAGGAATACTAAACCTATTACGACTGAGCCCCCACTACCGGCCTGAACGATATAAGAGAGACCAATAATTACTGCTAATCCAAGACCGATTAAGATTAAGATAGCTGCAACGATATATGTGATTATTCTGCCTGTACTCATGGTCACCTCCAGTAGATAGTTTACATCCCTTTACAAATGTCGACAAGTATCTGCGAATATCCACTTATGACTATAACGACCTCTGCAATATACTACGTAATTTATCTTCAGTAAGTGTTATTGGATTACCTTTCATACTGCTCACTTTTAATGCCTCTTCGATGATCTTGGAGAAGTGAGATTCGATCAATCCAAATGAAGACAGGGATGGAACAATTTACCCCAATAAATCGAGTTGGTTTAGTAATCTATCCGATATTTCCTGTGGAGCTCCAGAGACGATTAGGACTTTAGTACTCAATCATTCGATTAGCGAACTAATGGTGTTTAACTTTTCAGCTCCAAATATAATTCTAGCAGTGGTAGAAAATTCGAATTGCATTTACCACTCTGAGGTAGGAGGGTAAACAATGTTATATGTGATCCTTGTCCTCGGTTCAGCCATCATTTCTGCAACGGTGTCGCGCCAGCGAGCATAATGAGCTGTCTCCCTATGATTGGTTGGAGCATCTTCTGATCTATATATTTCTACCAGCAAAAATCTGCCGGGATCGTCTGATTGTTGATAGACATCAAACCGGATAACTCCAGGTTCATTGACACTATTGCTTGCATTATCCAGGGTTGCTGTCTTGAATAAGGCTACATACTCTGATTTGACGTGCACATGGACAAGCGCAACTAACATAATTTGCTCTCCTTATATCAATAGAATTTATTGTGATGAAATTATTATGCATTGCCAATCGCATTTAAAGTAGATCAAAATAATCGTTCCTGAGACGATATATTTTGCCCATCTTCGGAAAGTCCACCAAGAAGCATGAAACGGTTGCATGTTCCAGCCGCAAACCCAGCATAATCATTATTAAAGAACCCATATACAGTCGGTATTTGCTCCAGGAATGGATTTATCACTTGAATCCATGATCTTAATTGATTTGTTTTATCCACACGCTCATGAGTATGATGTCGGTACATACCATTAATTCCAATCCAACGGATGTAGATAAAGTCAGACGTCAGGTTGATTTGCTTTGGTATATTTGGATAATCTACTGAGACCCAGCAGACTCGATATTGAGTTAGCAATTGAGCAGTTTTTTGGTTATACCATGATGGATGGCGAAATTCAATGGCGTATTGTTGGGAATGGGGTAAGATTTCTAAAAATTCATTTAACACTGAAAAGTATTCCTGGGAGTAAGATGGGGGCAACTGAATTAATATGGGACCCGTCTTTTCCTGTAAAGGAGAAATAGACTCAATGAATTCATTCATCAAGCCTTGAGTTCCTTTTAGACCAAGCTCATGCGTAATAACTCGAGGGGTTTTTAAACAAAACTTGAATTCAGAAGGTGTTGTGGCAGACCAGGTTTGGACAGTTCTATGTTGTGGAATAGAATGAAATGTCGTATCCAATTCCACCGAGTTAAATACTTTACTATAATAAGATAAATATCCACGTTGACCTGTGCCAATGGGATAAAATTGTCCGACCCAATCTTTATAACTAAACCCGATCGTTCCTAAATACCAATGACTCATAAGATCAAAAGTATTTGGTAGAATATTCTTATTATATTATTT